>JAGWBB010000020.1:69528-92933 GCA_021296095.1 Desulfurellaceae bacterium
TTGCACATCATGTACAACAACGCCGCAGTACTGCATAAACGGGACACGACGGTGACCGAACTCGACGAGGAGCTGTGGGATATGGTCATGGGGGTGAACCTCAAGAGCGTCTACCTGGGCTGTAAGTACGCCATTCCAGAAATGACCAAGGCCGGCGGCGGCTCAATCATCAACGTGTCGTCGCTGGCCGGGCTGTTGGGCGTCGGCAACGTGCACGCCTACACCGCAGCCAAAGGCGGGGTGGTTTCGCTCACCCGGGCGGTCGCCACCGCCTATGCCGCCAAGAACATCCGCTGCAACGTCATCTGCCCCGGCGCGGTTGACACGCCGATGATGGCCCACGTGCTGCACGGCTCGAATCCCAAGCGGATGGAACGGGTGGCCAAGAGCCATCCGCTCGGCCGGGTGGGCACACCGCAAGACATCGCCTCAATGGGCCTGTTTCTGGCCTCGGATGAGTCGGCGTGGGTGACGGGCTCGGTGTTTACGGTTGACGGCGGGTATGCCGCCCAGTGACAAGCAGGGCTAAGGCGCTGTTCAGCCAATATCGACTCTGAGCAGCCCGTCTTCGACCTGGACCGGATAGGTCCGCAGCCGCATGGCCGGGTTGGTCAGGCTGCACGCGCGGCGCAGATCAAAACGAAAGCGGTGCCACGGACAGGTCACAGTCGCCCCTTTGAGCCAGCCCCGGCTCAGGGGGCCGCCCTTGTGGGGACAGGCGTTTTCGACCGCGATAAAGCCGCCGCCGTCGTTCCAGACGGCAAGCTGCCGGCCGGCGATCTTCACACTCGCCAGCGTGCCTACCGGAAACGCCTCAACAGCCCCAAGCGCTACCCAAACCATCTCCAGCCTCACCAGCTGTGGCGGGCAGCCTGCGCCTCAGGCGTATCCCGTTCGGCAAAAAAACTGTAGGCACAGGGGTGCAGACTGCCGCACGCCTGACAGGTCCGCAGGCCGGCATCGGTATTGAAGCGCTCCACGGCTCGCCCCTCCTCGTCCCACAGCCCGCGCCAGCCGTGCTGGGCCGTCTCCCGCGCCGCAGCCGGGGCAGTACCAGCGCAGGCGGTCGCGCCGATAGGCCGAGGGAGTGCCGCCCATGATGATGGTGTAATAGGCGCTGTCCTGCCACTCGGCCCGAATCCAGATACGGTCCGTATCGCTGACCGCCCAGTAGCCCAGCAGCGAGGCCACATGGTGTGGCACGCCGGCCTTAATCAGGTGCATCAGACGCTTGCCCTGCTGGGGGATTTCCAGAATTCCCTCGGGCAGCATTTCAAACAGCCGAAACTGCGGTCCGGCCAAGGGCAGCCGGGCGCTCCAGATGCGGTAGTCAAACGCCTCCTGCCACCTGCCGAGATCGTCCAGATCCTCAGGATCGGTGGCCGAGGCGGTATAGTTGCGGAGCGGGATGGTGCGGGGCATGAGGGTGACTCCCGAGTCTTGGTCCTACCACTTGGCCCGGGCCTGGCGCTCGGCCGGCGTATCCTTGCGCGACTGCCAGCAATAGCCCTCCAGGTTCACGGTTCCACACTCGGGACAGGTCCGGTTTCGGTTGTCGCTGTTGTATTCGGTCACCGCCGCCCGCTCAGCCTTCCAGAAACCGCCCATGCCTTTTTCACCGGTCGGATAGACCCGCTCGAAGAGCAGGGTCAGGCACTCCAGACAGTACCAGGCAAAGCGGTCGCACTCGGTCTTGTCCGGCATCTGCTGAATCAACAAGAAGGGAATCTGGCCGTCCTCGTCCGGCGGCAGGGGCAGAAACAGCTCGTCCCGGTCGTTGATGTGCCAGTAGCCGAAGTAGTTGGCCGCGTGGTGCGGAATGCCGCCCACCACAACGCCGATGTCGAGCGGTTTGGGCGGGTCGGTCAGCTTGGTCAGGCCCTTGTAGGGCTCGATCAGCCAGATCTCGCTGAGCCGGCCGCCCGAGATGGCGTCCAGGGCGCCGGTCTCGGTCGGGGCGTAGTGACGGATGCCGATGACCTGCTGGCCGACCTCCTTAAAGCCGGAAAACTTGCCGATCACCCGCTCGTTCAGAAAGTCCCAGTCGCCCATGACTTTCTCAATGGGCTCGCTGATGTACAGATTCGGGAACGACATACCCACCTCGTTATGACACTCGGCCCTTATGACACTCGGCCCTCTTGGGCCGCCCGCCCGTTGACTGCGGTGCTGGTCGCCTCGGGCTCGGGAAACTCAGGCATGACCTCCTCGGCAAACAGACGCATGGAGCGACACACCTGCTGCTGGCTGAGGCTGCCGTAGGCGAAGAACAGGATCATGTATTGCAGGTCTTCCAGAAACTCCTGGTGACGCTTGATGAGACGGATGCAGGTGTCGGGGCTGCCGATCAGAATCATACCGAGGTCCATCAACTCGGTCAGGTCGCCCCGGGCTGCGGCATCGAAGGTGCCCTTCAGATACGAGTAGGAAGACGACTGGGCCATTTCGTCCGGTTTGGCCAGCTTGAGCAGCTGTTGCCAACGCGCGGCCAGGGTCGGCAACACCTCGGCTTTGGCCTGCTCGTCGCTCTCGGCCACATACACATGGCGGGTCGGCACCAGACCGACGTGGTCTACGGTGTGGCCGTGCTTGGCGTTGTCGGCTTTGTAGATGGCCCAGTGCTGCTGCATGATCGGCAGCAGGGTGTAGACCTCCATGCACGGGTAGTTGTGTTTTGCCGCCCAGCGGACCGAGGCCTCAGACAGCCCGGCGGTCCACACCGGGGGATGGGGTTGCTGGACCGGCCGGATTTCAATCCGGGTCTGGGGAATGTTCACAAACCGGCCCTGATACGAGAACGTGTCGTGGGTCCAGGCCCGGATCACAGCCTGATGGGTTTCGTCAAAGATGTCACGGCTCTGCTCGTGCTCGACCCGCCACGGAATGAACTCGCCCGGCTGAATGCCCCGACCGATGCCCCACAGCAGCCGCCCGTCGCTCAGCATATCCAGCATCGCACCCTCTTCGGCCAGGCGCAGCGGATGATGAAAGGGCAGGACATTGACCGCCGGCCCCAGCTTGATCCGCTCGGTCCGCTGGGCGGCCGAGGCGACCATCAGATTGGGCGAGGCGATCATGCTGTAGGTCGAAAAGTGGTGCTCGGCGAACCAGAAGCTGTCATAGCCGAGTTGCTCGGCGTACACCACCTGTTCGAGGTTCTCCTTGAACAGCTGCTGGACGCTGCGTTCATCGGCCTTGGTGACGGTTGAGAAAATTCCGAATTTCACCCGCTGCTCCTTCGCTGCTCCTGGGCTGATTCTGGGCTGAGAACTGGTGGCGAGTGTATCACCGGCGGAGGGGAGATGCTATGGGAAGGGCAAAGGAGGCCGCCATGATCGTCCCAGCCCGCAAACGGTATAAAGTCGTCACCGAAAAGAATGTCCCTATGACAACGCGTGACGGGGTGACCCTGTACGCCGATGTCATCCGGCCCGACTCGGCCGAGCGCTTCCCCGTCCTGCTGAGCCGTACGCCCTACGGTAAAATGGCCGCAGGCGACCCCAACGGCCCCAACGCCTTGTACGCCCGCTACGGCTATGTGTCGGTTGTCCAGGACTGTCGGGGTCGCTTCGAGTCCGAGGGCGACTACGACACCATCTTTCAGGAGGCGGCCGACGGCTACGACGCGGTCGAGTGGTCGGCCAGGCTGCCGTGGTCAAACGGCCGGGTGGGCACGACCGGCCAGTCCTACCTGGGCCTGACCCAGTACCTGATCGCCTGCAACGACCCCATGCCGCCGTCGCTGCAGTGCATGGCCCCGGTCTCGGCCTCGTCCGACTACCACGCCAGCTGGATCTATCACACCGGCGGGGTGTCCAAGTGGGGCTGGATGGTCCCCTACGCCCTGTTCAAGGGGCTGGATACGCTCAAGCGTCAGGGCCGCAAAGACCTGATGGAAAAGATGAAGGGCTATGTCGAAGGCGGCGAGCCGGCCGGGGCCCGCATGACCCGCTGGGGCTCGAACGCCTTTACCCCGCTGACCGACGAATGGTACCGCCACCTGCCGATCAAGGACTGGGGCGAAATCCTCAAGGAAGCCGCCCCGTACATGGCCGAGCACATCGCCCAGGCCGACGACGGCGCCTACTGGCAGCGGGCCAACGTGAACTGCTTTGCCGAAACCGTCACCACCCCCATGCTCCACGTCACCTCGTGGTATGACATCTTTGCCGAGGGTGGACCGACCGCCTATCAGAGCATCAGCGCCAACAGCCGCTTTGAGGCGGCCCGGACCGGCCAGCGCCTGATCATCGGGCCGTGGGGCCATCTGCTGCCCTACACCTCGCCGACCTCGCGCGGGGCCGGGGACATCGACTTTGGCCCCAACGCCCTGATCGACCTGAACGAGACCCTGCTGCGCTGGTTCGACTACTGGCTCAAAGACGTGGCCAACGGCATCATGGACGAGCCGCCGGTCAGCGTGTTCAGCCTGGGCGAGAACCGCTGGCAGCAGCTGGCCGACTGGCCACCGCCCGCCATGCGCCAGGTACGCTACTTCCTGCACAGCGACGGAGCGGCCAACAGCCTGAGCGGCAACGGCAGCCTGTCCAGCGTACCGCCCGGTCAGGAGCCGGCCGATCAGTACACCTACGATCCCGACGATCCGGTCCCCTCGCTGGGCGGCAACAACCTGACCATCGACATGGGTGTGCAAGACCAGCGCCCGGTCGAAGAGCGCCGCGATGTCCTGGTCTATACCTCGGAGCCGCTCAGCCAGCCGCTGGAGATCACCGGGCCGGTGACGGTCGAGCTGTGGGCCGCGTCTTCGGCACGCGATACCGACTTCACCGCCAAGCTCGTCGATGTTCATCCCGACGGCTATGCCCAGAATCTGCTTAACGGCATTATCCGGGCCCGCTATCGGGACTCGGCGACCACCCCCCAGCTGATGGAGGCGGGCAAAGCCTACCGCTTCACGATCGACCTGTGGGCGACCAGCAACGTCTTTCTGCCGGGCCACCGCATCCGGCTGGAAATCAGCTCCAGCCATTTTCCCGAGTTTGACCGCAACCTGAACACCGGCCAGCCGTTTGGCGAGGGCACACAGGGGATAGCCGCAGAGCAGACCGTGTTTCACCAGGAGGACCGGGCGTCTCACATCGTGCTGCCGCTCATTCCCAGGTAGTGTCCCCCCGTGGGAGTGACGCTGCGCGCTCGCTTGAACGCTGAAAACCCGTCACGCCGAGAGCCGAGTCTGGATGTTTGCTTCCCCGGCACTCCGGGCGGCCGTGGCCGCTGCGGCGGCCAGCATCTTCTTTGGCGGGATGGTATTCTGCACGCGGTTTGTCATCGATCAGACCGAGCCGCTGACGCTAGCCTTCTTTCGCTTTGGTATCGGCTTCGTCTGCATAGCCCCGGTGCTGGTGCGGTCCGACCGACCGCGCGTACGGAGGACAGATTGGAGCGCCATCGCGTGTCTCGGCGTCCTCTTATACGCGCTGATGCCCATCCTGGTCGGCGCGGGGCTACAGTTCAGCTACGCGTCACGCGGAGCCCTGGCGCTCGCCTCACAACCCGTGTTCACCCTCCTGCTGGCACGCTGGCGCAGCGAGGAGCGGCTCACGCCGGTCAAGCTGTTCGGCATCGCGCTCGCCATGGGCGGACTGGGACTCGCCCTCAGCGAAGGTCCCCCTCAGACCTCCGCATCTCTGATATGGGCTGGGGATGCGATGCTGTTCTGCGCGGCCTTGTGTATAGCCGTCTACAACGTCTACTCGCAGCCCCAGCTCCAGCGCTATCCGGCCCCCGTGTTCACGGTGCTCAGCATGGGCATAGGCGCCCTCAGCCTCGCGCCTTTTACCCTGGGCTTGGGCATGGCCCAGGGCTGGCCGGCCTTCACCCCCTCGGGGTGGATCGCCGTCCTGTATATCGGCACGTTTGGGGGCGGGATCGGCTATGCCTTATGGGTCTGGGCCCTGGCACATACCACCCCCACCCGGGTGGCCATCTTCCTGACCCTCAATCCGCTGACCGCCACGCTGTTGGGCGGCACGTTTCTGGACGAGCCGATTACCCCACGCTTCGTCATTGGCCTGCTGGCCGTGCTGACCGGAATCGTAGCCGTTCACTACCCGGAGCCCAGGCGGGCAGGATAGTCGCTTCAACCGGTCTTCAGGTACAACACAGGTCCGGCTCATCGGCCGCGTGGCCGTGCCGCTCGGCCCGGAGTTGGCGCATGCCGTCGAACATCCGTTCGAGGTCGAGCGGCTGCTCAAGCTCCTGGCGGAATTCCTGATACAGCCGCATGATGTTGGGCAGAATGCGCTCGGGCTCGCGCCAGCTGGCATACACCCCCAGCTTCACGTCCCGCGCGGCCTGCTCTTCGGTCATGCCCAGCCTGAAGCGCTTCTTGGCCTCCCGGCGCACCAGCGCCAGGTAGGCCCGCATCTCGCGCAGTTCCTTTTTGCCGCCAATCGGCCCGTGGCCGGGTACGATGGTTTCCACGTCCAGCTTGAGCAGCCGGTCGGCGACCTTGATCCAGTTGCCGACGTGGCCCTGAAAGGCCAGCGGGGTGACGTAGTAAAAGGCCAGGTCGCCGGCAAACAGCAGCTTATCCTGGGGCAGGTAGACAAAGGCGTCACCAAAGGTGTGGGCCGGTCCGAGGTGGCGTAGCTCGATCTCACGCCCGGACTGATGAAAGACCAGCCGGTCCTCGAAGGTGACCGTGGGCGGTTTGGGCTTGAGCCGGGGAAACTCTTTGGCAAAGCGCGGGATACGTTGCTGGTAGGCTTCGACCGCAATACCGCTGCGGACCATCTCGTCCCGACACGCGGTATGGCTGACGACCTCGGCCTCGCGGAACAGGAAGTTGCCGCCGCTGTGGTCGATATGATGGTGGGTATTCACCAGGCGTGAGACCGGCCGTTTGCTGAGCTTTGTGATCGAGGCCAGAAAGCGCCTGGTCATGGACGGCACCATCAGGGCGTCGACCGCCATGTTGCCGTCGCGGTCGAGCAACAGCCCGGCGTTGCTGACCCCCAGCTCGCCGAACGCCTGAATATAGGCGTAGACCTTGGGGGCGACCTCCTCGATACCGGTCTTCCAGCCCGCCGGCGTAATGAAGTTGGTCTGGGTGATGCTCATGTCGCCGTCCTCGTGTCACGCCCCGGGCGGGGAGACGCGGCCGTGCTCACAGATTGAACAGCCGGGCCGCGTTGCGGTTGAAGATTTTCTGCTTCAGGCCCTCGGAGATATCGGTCCGTTCGCGTAACACCTTGACCGAGTCGGGGCAGATGCAGTCCCAGTGCGAGTAGTCGGAGGCGTAGATCAGCCGCTCTTCGCCAATCATCTGGGCGACATACGGGATCGTCGTCTCTTCCGGCTCAACCGCGTAAAAACAGTTCTCGCTCTTCAGCCAGTCGAGCGGGTCGCGGCGCTGCCACGGGGTCTGGTGCGGCAACAGCTCGTAGTGCTCGTGCAGCCGGTCCATCAGCCACGGCACCCAGCCGGCCCCGGCCTCCATAAAGGCGACCCTGAGCTTGGGAAAGCGCTCCAGAATCCCGCCGGCCACGAACGAGGCTGCGGCCAGCATAGAGTCGAGCGGATAAAAAGCGTGTTTGAAGACATAGCGGTCAAAGCGGTCGATCCCGGCCGAGTTGGTCGAGATGATGTGGACACAGATCGGCACGTCCAGCCCCTGGGCTTCCTGCCAGATCGGATCAAAGGTCTCTTCGTGCAGTAGCCGGCCGCCAAAATTGGTCAGCACCTGCACGCCGATCATGCCCAGCTGTTCAACCGCCCGCCGGATTTCTTTGCGGGCCGCCTGGGGGTCCTGCATGGGGATCATGGCGATGCCCTTGAGCCGCTCGGGATAGGGCCGACAGTATTCGGCCAGCCAGTCGTTGTAGGCGCTCGACACCGCTGCGGCCAGCCCGCCATCCTCAATCGACGCGGCCGCCCCCAGCCCGACAAAGGTGCCGAACAGGGCGGCGATATCAATGCCCTCGTGGTCCATGTCGGGAATGCGTTTATGCGGGTCCTGCATGCCTTCCCGATCCCAGCCCCACTGGTGGGCCGGCTTCTTGGGCTCGGGCCACATGCCGAGCTGACCGTAAAAATCGCGTCGGCTCGGCCACAGCTTGCCCTCCACCACCATGTGCCGCCGGCCGTCCGGATAGCTCACCCAGCACGGGGCGTCGCGGCGGTACTTCTCGGGCAGCCGCTCGGCCCAGTTGACCGCTTTCTCATCAACGTGGCCGTCGGCATCAATCACCGGATAGTCGAGTTTCATATGCGCACTCCGTTTGCTCAGCTGATTCCTGGAACGGACTCGGTCCCGTAGGTCCACTCCGGCACCAGGCGATGTTCGATCCGCAGGCTGTCCTCGCCGTCGCTGGCCGTCTCGACCGGCAGCGTCCAGCGCAGCGACTTGACCAGACATACCCCGTCCTGGCCCTCCTTACAGTAGACCAGCCCAACCGCCACGCGCAGTTCGGTCGCCCCCGCGGACAGGTTGAGCGGAATCTCGATCGGAAACTGGCCATCCCGCTCTGGCGTTCGCATTCCGCCGGCCAGGGTCGCGCCGTTCAGCTCGACCTGGTACTCCAGCGGCGAGCCCGGATTGAGCTTAAAGGGCGGGGGAATCTCCACATCGACCGTCAGGCTGGTGCGACCGGCCCGGACCGTCTGCGAGGCAAGGCTCAGCTCTTCGAGGTTCGGCCACACATAGGCCGGTCGCAGCTCCGGTCCCTCGCTCAAGCCGGTAATCTGGAGGGTGGAGACGCGGCCGGTCTCGAGGTCGGCTACCCGGATGGCGTGGTTGTTGGTGTCGGCAATATACAGCGTGCCGTCCGCAATACTCAGCCCGCTGGGTTCGTAGAACTCGGCCTCCTGGCCCGTGTCGGCATCCCGAAACCCGGGCTGGCCGCTGCCCAGAAAGGTCACCGAGGTACGCAGGCCGGGACCGACCCGCTTGATCTTGTGGTTATACGTATCGGCCACATACACCACGTTATTATGGTAGGCGACGCCCAGCGGATGCTGGAGCCGGACGGCATCGCCCTGGCCATCGGTGTCGCCAAACTCAAACAGATCCACTCCCACGATTGTCGAGACAGTACCGCGCGGATTCAGGCTGACCGTGCGAATCGCGCTGACCTCGGAGTCGGCGACAAACAGCTGGCTGCCGTCCGAGGCCAGACCGCTGGGCTGGGCCAGGGCGGCCTGCATCAGCGGCCCGTCAATCCGGGCCTCCTTGCTGGAGCCGGCGTAGGGTCCGATTTCCTGGTGGCGGACATTCAGGGCCCAGATCTGGTGTGGACCGGCCATGGCGATATACACGATATCGTTTTCGACCAGCACATCCCACGGCGAGCCGAGCGGTACATCCCGAGCCCTGCCCCGGCGAAAGCCTCTGAACGAGGGCTGTCCGGTGCCGGCCACCGTTGTCACCGTGCGGGCTTTGAGGTCGAGCCGGCGGATGAGGTGATTTTCGGTGTCGGCCACATACAGGCTGTCGCCGGCCAGAGCCAAGCCCTGGGGGTGGTCAAAGCTGGCCGCCTCAAAGCTGCCGTCGGCCGCCCCGGCCGCTCCGGTGCCGGCCACATCCAGGACCCGCCCGGTCCGGGTGGTGAGCAGAATGCGGTTGTGGCTGGAGTCGGCGATGAACAGCCGGTCGCGCTCGGGATCGGCCTCCACCTTGCCCGGAAACGACAGGATTGGGGCGTGAAAGGCGGCTTTCTCCAGGGCCAGACTGAGCGGCTGTTCGTTCAGCGTGCCCCGCTCCCGGTGTTCGTCAACCAGCCGGCCGATGATCCCTTTGAGCGTCTCGTAGTGTCCCTCGCCGGAGATGCCGCCGACCACATAGCCCTCGGGGTCAATCAGCACCAGCGTCGGCCAGGCCTGCGGGCCGTAGCGCCGCCAGATCTGGAACTCCCGGTCGTTGACCACCGGGTGCTCAATGTCGTAGCGCAGAATCGCCTGGCGGATGTTTTCCGACTCGCCCTCGTTGGGAAACTTGGCCGAGTGGACACCGATCACAACCAGTTCATTCGGAAAATCGGTCTCCAGGCGCTGGAGTTCGGGAATGACGTGCAGGCAGTTGATACAGCAGTAGGTCCAGAAATCGAGCAGCACGATCTTGCCGCGCAGACCGGCCAGACTGAGCGGCGTGTCGGTGTTGAGCCACTCGATCCCGCCTTCCAGCTCGGGAGCACGGACGCGTTCCTGGGCTGCCATAGGCCCTCCTTCCTGTCCAATCACGACGTACCACAGGCCGCTGTGCCACAAAAAAATGAAGCCGGCAATCAGCGTCAGCCAGGCCGGGGTGAGCTGGAGCATCACCCGCCGCCACTCGCCGCGTCTGGGAGCGTGGTGTGCCATGCCGCTGTCAGCCGACATGGCGCCGGAACCGCGCATACTCGACCAGCGCGCCAAGGGCGGAAACCGCCCGATGGGCGCTGGGGTAGCACACCCGTCCCGTCTCGCGCACGGCCAGGGGTCCGGCGTTGCCGTACTCCCGGTCGGTATACACCAGCTCGGTGGTCGTCAGCACGGGCGTGGCGTGGCGCTGCGAGGCGGCGACCGCAGCCTGGGCATAGCGCCGTTCCTGGCGCTGGTGAAAATCGGCCATCCGCTCCAGGCCGTGACCGGGGTAGAAGGCACCGGTCTGGAACAGGTTGGCGGTGGCGCCCTGGATACCCAGCCCCAGCTGCACGACCGCATCGACCTGGGGATGACCGCACAGCAGATCGAGAATCTCGGGCACGGTATCGCGGGTTTCCCCGCCGGCCAGATCGATCGGGTTATTCCGGCTCCAGCGGTCCGGCACCATGGCGCTGATCTTGGCCTCGATATCCTCGGGCAGGGCAATCAGGTCCAGCCCGGCCTGGGCGCAGGCATCGGCCGTCAGCACGCCCCAGCCGCCGACCGTGGTAAACACGATCACCCGGTCGCCGGCCGGCAGGGGCTGAGTGGCCAGGCTGGCCGCCCACTCAAAGGCGTGCTCGACGCTCGGCGCACGCAGCATACCGAGCTGCCGGCACACGCCCTGGAACACCCGGTCGTCGGTGGCCAGGGAGCCGGTGTGGGACAGCGCGGCCCGCTGCCCGGCCGTGGCCACCCCGCCCTTGAGCACGACCAGGGGCTTGGTCGGGGTGAGTTGCCGAACGGCCTGGACAAAGCGGCGTCCGTCAGGAATGCCCTCCAGATAGGCCAGCACCACGTCGGTGTCAGGGTCGGCGGCAAAATACTCGAGGTAATCGGCAATGTTCGTCTGGGCCGAGTTGCCGACCGAAATCGCCTTACTCACCCCCACCCCGGTCTGGACCGCATAGTTGAGAAACGACGACAGCAGATTGCCGCTCTGGCTGACCACCCCAATACGTCCCGGCGGAGGATAGGGGGCGACAATCTGGGCGCACATCGACGCCGGGGTCGAGATCACCCCCTGTCCGTTGGGTCCGGCTAGCAGAATGCCCAACTCGTTGGCGGTTGCCACCAACTCATCTTCGAGCTGGCGGCCCTGCGGCCCGGTCTCACGGTAGCCGCCGCTGGCCACGAATGCTGCTCGGACCCCAATTTTTGCGCAGTCCC
This sequence comes from Desulfurellaceae bacterium, assembly GCA_021296095.1. NCBI lineage: Bacteria > Pseudomonadati > Campylobacterota > Desulfurellia > Desulfurellales > Desulfurellaceae > Desulfurellaceae bacterium. The sequence continues at coordinate 81,061 of JAGWBB010000020.1, forward strand.
GCAGCAGGCCGACGTTAGCCCCGGCCGGCGTACACACAAAGGCCAGATCGGCCCTGCCGGGCGGAATCTCGGCAATGTCCCGATAGGTCGGCGCGTCCAGAATCTCAGCCCCGTCCCGGTTGACGGGGAAAATATCGCCCCCATAGCCAAAGCGGCGCAGATTATGCAGCGACACAAAACCGAATTTGCCAGGATGCCGCGACGCCCCGGTGACCACAACCCCGCGCGGATGAAACAGTGGCCGAAAACGTTCCAGGATTTCCTCGGGCGAGCGGGCGGGCGGCGGGGGCGGAACGCTGGCCGGCGGGCCGAGTTCGACCAGCGCATCGACTGCAACCGGTTTGCCTCCCACCACGATAAGAGGATTCAGGTCAACGCTGTGAATATCGGGATGCTCGGCCGCCAGTCGGCCCAGGCCGACCAGAGCTGCGGTCAGGGCATCCATATCGAGCGCGGGCTCGCCCCGAAAGGATTCTAGCACGTGCCGGGTCTGGAGCGCCGCAACCATGCGGCGCGCCTCGACCGGATCGAGCGGGGCCAGGCCGAAGGCCACATCCCCGACCGCCTCGGCCAGAATCCCGCCCAGGCCGATCAGGACACAGGCACCGAAGTGCGGGTCGCGCAGCAGCCCGGCGATCAGCTCCCGGCGGCCGTGTACCATCTCGGCCACCAGCAGACCGACCTCGCCGTCCTCGGGCCGACGCCGCTGCCACAGCTGGGTGGCGGCCCGCCGGACCGCCTCGGCATCGGACAACCCGAGGCGGACCAGGTCTCGCTCGGTTTTGTGGGCGATCCGGTCGCCGCACAGTTTGAGCACGACCGGAAAGCCGATCCGGCCGGCCGCCTCGACCGCAGCCTGGGGACTGTCCACCAGCATCTCGTGCGGGACGGACACGCCATAGCCGGCCAAGAGTTGTTTGGAGCGATACTCGGAAAGCGTCCGCTCGTGACGTGGGGTGGTCGTGCTCATAGCCGGTCTCTCTCCTCAGCCCAGGAAGCTCTAGAGGGTATAAGATTCGGCCTCGGCTGCCAAGGGAAACCGGCCAAAAAAGCATCACCGACGGACCTCTCGGTGCCGACCCGAGGTCCGCTCTGTCCGAACCTGCGGCGCTCCGCTGCGGGCCGCTTCAGGGGTTGCGCTCCGTCCAATCAGGCATTAGGCTTGACGAATCTTTTGCGTGAGGGAGGAAGAGTGAACGCCTCCGTAAAGCTCATTGAACAGGTTGTCCCCTCGACTGTAAGCATCCACGTCACAGTCCCCCAGGATCATCACTCGGCCCCGCTCCTCGGCCCGGAACGGATGGGCTCGGGGGCCATTGTCGATCCTGCGGGTTACATCCTGACGGTCAACTACATCGTCATTGGGGCCAGTACGATCAAAGTCAGCCTGGTCGATAACAGCCAGGTGGACGCCGAAGTGGTGGCTCAGGATTTTGCCAGCGGCATCGGGCTGATCAAGATTGCCAACAGTGGCTTTCCGGCCGCGCCCCTGCGTTCTTCCCAGGAGCTGAAGCCCGGCGATGACGTGTTCATCGCCGCCGGCTCGGGTGAAGAAAACGGGCGGCGGGTCAGCGGCGGAGGACTGACCTCAGTCGCGCCGTTCGACGCCTACTGGGAATACTCACTCGACCGGGCTCTGATCAGCACGGCTATGAATCCCGGCCTGGGGGGTGGCCCGATGTTCGATATGCACGGCAGGATGGTCGGGGTCGTGTCGCTGAACCTCAACGAGGTCGGGAAGTTTTCGCTGGCCATCCCGGTCGAGAACTTTCAAGACCACCGGGACGAATTGATCCGCTACGGCCGCCGTGTCTCGCGTTCGTCACGCGCCTGGATCGGCATGTACTCCTACACCCTGCGCAAGCATCTGGTGGTAGCGGGTGTCTTACCGGGCGGACCGGGCGAGACGGCCGGCCTGAAGGCGGGCGACGTGGTGCTGGCCATAGACGACCAGGAAGTCGCGGACCGACCGGCCTTTTATCAACAACTGTGGAGCCGTCCGGCGGGCGAGACGGTGCTCTTCCGTATCTTCCGCAACAACGCGGTACAGACGATTCCGATCGTGTCGGGGAATGTGGAAGAGTTTTTTGCATGAGTCCGGTAAGGAGCAACACGAGTGAAAATTGCGATTTTAGGCGGGACCGGGGAACAGGGGCCGGGGCTGGCACTGCGCTGGGCGCTGGCCGGCGAGGAGGTCATCATCGGGTCGCGGCAAAAGGAGAAGGGCGAGCGGGTGGCGGCCGAACTCAACCAGGAACTCGGCCGGCCGCTGCTGGTCGGGATGGACAATCCGAGTGCCGCCGCAGCGGCCGATATTGTCGTCCTGACCGTTCCGTACTCCGCCCACGTCCCGACTCTGGAAAGCGTCAAGGACCAGCTCCAGGGCAAGATCTTTGTTGACGTGTCGGTTCCGCTCGACCCGGATAACGCCCGGCGGGTCAGTATGCCGCCGGCCGGCTCGGCCTCTCAGGAAGCCCAGGAAATCCTGGGCGAGCAGGTCAGCGTGGTCTGCGCCCTGCAGAACATCTCGGCCCATCTGCTGCGTGACGCGACGGCCGAGATTGACTGCGATGTGTTGGTGTGCGGGAGCCCCAAAGAAGCCCGGACACGGGTGATCGAGCTGATCGCCAAGCTCAATATCAACGCCATCGATGTCGGCCCGCTCGAGGCGGCCAGCCTGATTGAGCCCATCACCGCCCTGCTGATTCGCCTCAACATTCGGAACAAAGTCCACTCGGCCGGTATTCGGATTACCGGCCTGCCCGACGCCTAGCCAGTCACCAAGCCAGACACACAACGGCCCTGTCCGGAGTTCCGGGCAGGGCCGTTTTTACGCGTGATGACAGGGGACGGCTTACATCATGCCACCCATGCCACCCATGCCACCCATGCCACCCATGCCACCCGGAGGCATCGGCGGCATCCCACCGCCGGCGCCCTTCTCCTCAGGCTTATCAGCCACCGTGGCTTCCGTGGTCAGCAGCAGACCGGCCACCGACGCGGCATTCTGAAGGGCGGTCCGCACGACCTTGGTCGGGTCGATAATACCGGCCTTGATCAGATCCTCATACTCGCCGCTGGCCGCGTTAAAGCCGTTGGCACCCCTGGCGTTGCGGACCTTGTCCAGCACAACCGAGCCCTCTTCCCCGGCGTTGGAAGAGATCCAGCGCAAGGGCTCTTGGATCGCTCGGCGGATGATATTGACGCCGAACTGCTCGTCTTCGTTGGCCTCGACACCATCCAGCACCCGTGAGGCACGGATAAGGGCCACCCCACCGCCCGGCACAATGCCTTCTTCAACCGCAGCCCGGGTCGCGTGCAGGGCGTCCTCAACGCGGGCTTTCTTCTCTTTCATTTCAATTTCAGTGGCCGCGCCGACTTTGATGACGGCCACGCCGCCGATCATCTTAGCCAAGCGCTCTTGCAGCTTTTCACGATCATAATCGGACGTGGTCTCATCAATCTGGGCTCGAATCTGGTTGATCCGGCCTTCGATGTCGCCCTTCTTGCCCGCTCCGTCGACGATCGTGGTGTTGTCTTTGTCGACCACAATGCGTTTGGCGTGACCCAAGTCGTTCAGGCTCAGGCTCTCCAGCTTGACCCCCAACTCTTCAGCAATCACCCGACCGCCGGTCAGAATCGCGACATCCTCCAGCATGGCTTTGCGGCGGTCACCAAACCCGGGCGCCTTCACCGCCACACACTGCAGGGTGCCACGGATTTTATTCACCACCAGCGTGGCCAGGGCCTCGCCCTCGATATCTTCAGCTACCAGGATCAGGGGTTTGCTGCTCTTGGCGACCTGCTCCAGGATGGGCAGCAGGTCTTTCATGGCCGAGATCTTCTTCTCGTGAATCAGCAGGTACACATCCTCGAAGACACACTCCATGCGCTCGGGGTCGGTCACAAAATAAGGGGACAGATAGCCGCGGTCGAACTGCATGCCTTCCACCACGTCCAGGGTCGTCTCCAGCCCCTTGGCCTCTTCAACGGTAATCACGCCCTCACGGCCGACCTTGTTCATGGCCTCGGCGATGATCTCGCCGATGGTCGCATCGTTATTGGCCGAAATAGTTCCGACCTGGGCAATCTCTTTCTGATCGCGGGTCGACTTTGACATGTTTTTGAGATCACCGACCACCGCGCCCACGGCTTTGTCGATGCCGCGTTTAATGCTCATCGGATCGTGGCCGGCGGCGACCATCTTGACGCCCTCGGAGAACACGGCCCGAGCCAGCACGGTTGCGGTCGTCGTTCCGTCCCCAGCCACGTCGGACGTTTTGCTGGCGACTTCTTTGACCATCTGGGCACCCATATTTTCGAACTTGTCCTCAAGCTCGATCTCCTTGGCCACGGTCACCCCGTCTTTTGTCACGACAGGTGCACCAAACGACTTCTCAATCACCACATTACGGCCCTTGGGCCCCAAGGTCACCGTCACGGTGTCGGCCAGGAGATTAACGCCCCGGAGGGTGCGATCTCTCGCATCCTGACTAAACTTGACAAGCTTCGCTGCCATTATGGATCCTCCTTACCTATTCAACCACGCCGAGAAGATCGTCTTCCCGCATGATCAGGTGTTCTTCACCTTCAAGTTTGATTTCGGTTCCCGCATATTTACCGAAGAGGACCGTGTCTCCAGGTTTCACGTCTAGCGGCTGCACCTTGCCATCGTCCCCGACCTTGCCTTTGCCCACGGCAACGACCTTGCCCTCCTGGGGTTTCTCTTTGGCCGTGTCAGGAATGATGATACCGCCTGCCGTCTTCTCTTCTTCTTCCGTCCGTTTTACGATGATCCGATCCTGTAAGGGTCGAATTTTCATGCCTCCTCTCCTTTCTTATCTGAGGATAATGTGTGTCGTATTTGCACGGAGCCCGAGCCCCAGAGCAGAATCTCCGGCAACTTAATCACTCTGCTCCGCTTGTCAAGCAAAAAACGTCAGAATTTCCGCTTGCGACGCTCTTCCTCAAAGTAGCGCCGGTACAGCACGTTCCATTCGGTACTGCCCGGCACAACCCGACGCGACAGCGAGGCAATCTTGCGTCGCACGAGCGCGTCGATTCTATCATCAATCTGAAAATGTGTGGCCAGCACACGCTTGCTCTCGGCCAGGGCGGCCCGCTCGCTCCTCAGCCTACCCTGGCTGGCCAAGACCCGGAGCGTCAGCCGGGCCAGGGCTGTGATACGCGCGTCGGATAAGCGGCTCATAGGACGAAACTGCGCTCTTCGGCCAGACGCTGGGTAATCATCTGGACAACTTTATGGCGGTCCACGGCCTGACCGGTCGGCATATGCGCCTCGGCCAGCCGTTCGGCTTCGCGCCGTAATTCCTCTTCCTGCCGGAAATTCTCCAGCAGGGCCTGGGCGAGTTGCTCCGCGCTACGTCGCTGCTCGGTTTGGAGTTGGAGCAAGCCTTTCTCGCTCAGGTTGCTGACCAGGGCTTCGGCCGCCGCCCGACACTCGGCTTCGGAATACCGCATGGCCTATTCCATATCCGGCAAGCCGACGCTTTGGCAAGCCCGCCTTGACAATAAAACTGCAGTTTGCGATGGGATGGTCGATGGCATCCCGGCCGCTACAACCCCACCCGTCCCAGCCGCCTTTCCCGGCCAACGCCTGGGAGCACGTCCTGGCCAGCCTTGAGGAGGGCATTATCGTCATTGATCAGGACCAGCGGATCGCCTTTCTCAACCCTGCCGCAGCAACGCTCATCGGCCAGTCGCTGGCCCAGATCGGCCAACAGCCATACAGCCAGGTCTTTGGCGCCAACGCCTGGATCGTCGATATCATTGAGCGGACGCGAAACTCGACCTACAGCTCAACCGCCAGCGAAGGGATGATCACCGGTCGCCTGCAGCGGGTGAAGCCGGTCCGGGCGATCTGTTCGCCGATCTTCAACGATGAGGTCCGGTTTCTGGGACTGAGTCTCGTCCTGCACGATTTGAGCTACCAAAAAGAGCTGGCCGAAGACGCCCAGCGCGCCGACCATCTGGCCCAGCTGGGAGTGGTTGTCGCCGGGCTGGCGCACGAAATCAAAAATCCGCTGGCCGGTATCCGGGGGGCGGCTCAGCTGCTGCACGGTCGTCTCAGCAGCGTGCCGGCGAACCAGACCGCGGACGAGTATACCACGGTCATGATTCGAGAAATCGACCGCTTGGGCGCACTGTTGGAACAGCTGACGCAGTTGACCGCCCCGCTGCGCCTCGATCTGCAACCGATCAATGTCCATAAGGTCCTGAGCGACGTGCTGCTGCTCGAACGGGCAACCGTTTCGCCCAAGGTCGAGATCCGCACTCACTTTGACCCCAGTTTACCGGATGTGTTGGGGGACGAAGCGTCTCTGGCCCAGGTGTTTCGCAATCTCATCAAGAACAGCCTCCAGGCCCTGAACGGCTGCCGCCACGGCAACCTGAGCCTGTCAACCCGGATGGCGACCGACTTCCATCTGGTGCGCGGCGAGCCCGAGCAGCGGGGGCGCTTCCTGTCTATTGACTTCGCCGATAATGGGCCGGGGATTGCCGCCGAGCATCTGTCCCAACTCTTTACCCCCTTCTTCACCACCAAAAGCCAAGGGACGGGCCTGGGACTGCCCGTCAGCCAGCGGATCATCGCACAGCACGGCGGCATCATCCGGGTCGAGAGCGAATTCGGCCAAGGCGCGCACTTCCAGGTCTATCTCCCCATCAGTCCCCACACAGGCGAACGATGATGACCGCCCGGACAAGACGATATCCTCGTCCCCCTCTCCCGCAACCGTGACCAGCCATGCAACACACCACGCCTTTTGGCACTCCTCCGGGCACGATTCTGATTGCCGACGACGAAGAACTCATCCGACGTGTTCTGGCCGACACCCTGCGCGATCAGGGTCATACGGTCCAAACGGTGGACAACGGCGCCCTGGCCTGGGAGGCGCTGACCACCAAGGCTTTCGATCTGGCACTGCTCGACATCCGCATGCCGGAGCGCACCGGCCTTGATATCCTTCTCCAGGCCCAGCAAGAACCCCGGACAGACCGCCGGCCGCCCACGCCGATCATCATCATGACCGGCCAAACCACCCTCGATAACGCCATCGAGGCCATGAAGCGCGGAGCGTTTGACTACCTGACCAAACCCTTTGACCTCGAAGAAGTCAAAGCCCTGGTTCTGCGCGCCCTGGAAGTCGGTCGCCTGACCGATATCCAGCCGGCGACGCCGGTTGCTGCGGTCGAGGGGCGCGGCGATCATATCATCGGCCAGAGCCCGGCCATGCAGCAGGTGTATAAGACCATCGGCCGCATTGTGAAGAGCGATGCGACCGTCCTGCTGCAGGGGGAGAGCGGAACGGGGAAAGAACTCGTCGCGCGGGTCATTCACCACCACTCACCCCGCTGGCGAGCCCCGTTTATCGGCATCAACTGTTCGGCCATTCCGCTCGACCTGCTGGAAAGCGAATTCTTTGGCCATGAGCGCGGGGCGTTCACCGGCGCGGTCGAGCGGCGGATCGGCAAATTTGAACAGGCCAGCGAGGGGACCCTGTTTCTGGACGAGGTGGCCGATATGCCGCTGGCCCTGCAGGCCAAACTTCTCCGGGTTCTGCAAGAGCGGGAAATCACCCGGGTCGGCGGCCGGGACGTCATTCACATCACCACCCGGATCATTGCCGCCACCAACCAGGATCTGAGCCTGGCGGTCCAGGAACAGCGCTTTCGGGAAGACCTCTTTTTCCGCCTCCAGGTCGTGCCCATCACCCTGCCCGCCCTGCGGCAGCGACGGGAGGATATTCCGGTCCTGACCGCATATTTTCTGGACAAGATCAACCGCGAGATGGAGACCAAGATCAGCGGCGTGACACCCGAGGCTGAGACCATGCTGGTCCACCACTCGTGGCCGGGGAACGTCCGCGAACTGGAAAACACCCTGCTGCGTGCTGCGGTCCTGGCCCCGGGGCGGCTCCTGACCCAGGCCGACCTGTCGCTGCCGGTCGCCTCGTCCAGCCTGCCGGACAATTTTTCCGACCTGTCGCTCGAAGAACTGGTCCGGCGCAAGCTGAACGCCTCTTTCCAGCATCACGCCTCGCTCGACAGCGGTGATTTATACGAGCGGATTCTGGCCCAGGTCGAAAAACCCTTGATTGAGCTGACCCTGGAGTATACCTCTGGCAATCAGCTCAAGGCGGCCGAGCTGCTCGGCATCAATCGCAACACGCTGCGCAAAAAAATGACCAGCCTGAAGATCGAACGAAAATAGATGCCTGCCTTCTCTTTTCCAAGTCCGCTGTACGCCATTGCCGATACGCTGGGCCGAGCCGAGCTGTCATGTCCTGCACTGGCCCGCCAGATGTGCGCCGGTGGAGCCCGGCTGATCCAGCTGCGTTTCAAGGAGCGGTCGGCCCGCGACTTTCTGCACATCGCCCGGCAGATGCGGGCCATCTGCCGGCAACACGGCTGTCTGCTGATCATCAACGACCGGGCCGACATCGCCCGCGCGATTGACGCCGACGGGTTGCATATCGGCCAGGACGACCTGCCCTACGCTGCGGCGCGTCGGGTGTTGGGGCCGGACAAGATTATCGGGGTTTCAACCCATGACCCGGCCCAGGCTGCGGAGGCCGAGCGCGAGGGCGCGGATTATATCGGCTTTGGGCCACTGTTCGGCACCCAGACCAAGACGACCGGCTATACCGCCCGAGGACTCGATCAGCTGCGCGAGATTCGGAACCGGACCAGCCTGCCGATTGTCGCCATTGGCGGGATCAGCACCGGGCGTGCATCGGCCGCCCTGGCCGCCGGCGCTAATGCCGTGGCGATGATCAGCGATATTGTCCTGAGTCAGCAGGTTGAGGCAAAAGTTCGCCAGACCTTGCAGCAGCTGTCGTCGGCCGGGTCCTCACTCTTCTTCTCCACCCTCCTCCATATCCTCAACCAGATTATCAAAACGGGTGTACTCCCGGCGGAAGGCCAGGCGCACCGTACCGGTCGGACCGTTGCGCTGTTTGCTGATGATCACCTCGGCCACCCCTTCGTCCTGCGACTCACGGTTGTACATCTCATCCCGGTAGATGAACATGATGACATCCGCATCCTGCTCAATGCTGCCGCTTTCGCGAATATCCGACATGACCGGCCGTTTATCGTTCCGTGACTCGACCTGGCGGTTGAGCTGGGAGAGCGCGATAATCGGGACATTCAGATCCTTGGCCAGGGCCTTGAGACTGCGGGAGATCTCGGACAACTCTTGGTTCCGGTTTTCTTGTGCGGTCAGTCCCCGCATGAGCTGGAGGTAGTCAATGACAATCAGCCCAACGTCCGCTTCACGTTTGAGACGGCGCGACTTGGCCCGCATCTCCAGCACATTCTGAGCTGGCGCATCGTCAATGAAGATCGGCGCTTCAGCCAAACGGCCAGCGGCCATCGCTAGGCGCGGAAAGTCACGCTCGCCCAAATAGCCGGTGCGGACCTTGACCAGATCCACCCGCGCTTCAGAGCACAACATACGCAACATGAGTTGGTCCTTTGCCATCTCCAGCGAGAACACGCCGACGGCCGTGTTGTGGTGCAGGGCGACATGCTGGGCGATGTTCATCACAAGACTGGTTTTACCCATGCTGGGACGCGCACCAACAATCACGAGGTCGGACGGTTGCAAGCCCGCGGTGATGCGGTCAAGGTCAAGGAACCCGGTCGGCACACCGGTGACCAGCTCTTTGCGTTCGTACAGCTTCTCAATGGTTTTGATCGTGTCCATGACGATATCGCCGACCTTGGTAAAGGCTGGGCGAACGCGCTGTTCGGATACGTCAAAAATGAGGCGTTCAGCTTCGTCGAGAAAGATTTCAATATCGTCCTGGCTGCCGTAGCAGCGCTCGGTGATGTCCGTAGACACTCGGATCAGGCTGCGGATGACCGACTTCTCACGCACGATGCGGGCGTAGGTGGCGATATTGGCTGCACTCGGCACACGGTCGACCAATTCAGCTAGATAAGTGGCTCCGCCGATGTCGGGTAGTTCGCCTTGGGCGCGGAGCCGGTCGGTCAGGGTCACGAGGTCAATTGGCGCCCCTTGCTTGCTCAGGCTGAGCATGGCTTGGAAGATTTTACCGCGCGACTTGTCGTAGAAGTCATCAACCCCCATGACCTCAAGCACTCGGTCGAGGGCGGTGTCATCGAGCAGAATACCGCCCAGGACGGATTCCTCGGCGTCTACATTCTGGGGAGGGACTTTGCGGAGAGTGTCTTCAAGGCTAGCCACAGTAGCTATGAAACATACTCTAAGCCGCTGCTTGGAGCAAGCACCGTAGCACGACGGTACTGGCTCGTTTTAAATATTTTCACCAAGAAAATCAGCATCTTACAGATCAAACTGAGCCAAGCCTGGGGCGATAAAGCTAGTCGTCCAGCGTGTGTCGCACATACCCGAACAGGCGGCCGAACTGCGCCAGGCCGTCCGCAATCCGTGGTCCGTACCAGCACAGCGCCATACCATCGACACAGTACAGGTGGCCCATTTTGCCGGCGACGGTGTGAGCCAGCGGTTTCAGGTGGACCAGGTGTTTGGCGGCGAACGGGTAGGGTTCGCTCGGCAGCACCACGACCTGCGGGTCGGCCGCCACCACCTCGTCCAGGCCGACGGTGCAGTAGCGCTCGGCCCTGGTGCGGAAGATATTCTCCCCACCGCACGTCCACAGCATATCATCGCTATAGGTCTGGGCGTTAAACGACATCCAGGGCTTGCGCCAGATCGGGCAGAAGACGCGGACGCGGGGCTGGCGCTCGAGGTCGCCGGCCAGCTGGTCGGCCTGCTGGCGCAGGGCGCGGGCCAGTGCCCGGCCGTCTTCCGAACGGCCGGTCAGCCGGCCCAAGCGTTCGATCATCTCGATTCCATCCCTGACCGTACGGGGAGCGGTCACGTACACGCACAGGCCGTGCTCCTCCAACCAGGCGAAATCTTCGCGCCGGTTTTCCTCTTCATTCAGGATGACCACATCGGGCCGCAGACGCAGAATGGCTTCGAGGTCTGGATCCTTGGTGCCGCCGACCTTGGTGAGACCGGCCATCTGTTCGGGCGGATGGGTACAGAATCGGGTCACCCCGACAACAGACGCTCCCGCACCGAGGGCGAACAGGGTCTCGGTGATGCTCGGCACCAGCGACACAATCCGCTGTGGACAGGCGGGCAGGGAGAGCGGACGCTGGAGTTCATCAACACAGTCCATACCGACCCCATCGGCCTAGCGGCCTTGAGACTCCAAAATAGCCTCCAACTGTTGCTTTTCCTCCAGCGTATAGTCTTCCTCGGGTGAGGCTGGGACGGCCTCTTGTCTGAGGGGAGCTTGGCTCACCCGGGGCTGAAAAATCCCCATCCGGCGCGCTTCTTTGTCGAGAAACATCACCATGCCGAGAAAACCGAGAACGACCACACAGCCGATGATGAGTAGTACCTTAGAGACCAGGCCGCGTCGCTTTTTTCGGCGTGGCGCGGCCTTTTTTCTGCGGGCGGGTGTCTTGCGGGCCGCTGTCTTTTTCCGCTCAGCCATTGGTCCTCTCTCTCCTCAACACAATCCACTAAGACGGGCGACGATCTCTGCTTGCTGGTGTCGTCATCGTCACCCATCTCGCCTCTCAAGGCTGGCTTAAGGGCGGGGCTGAAGAAGCGCCCAAAACCGCCCGGACAGCCTCCCAGCCGCTGCGCTGATGCCAGCCCTCGACCCCGTTGTACCACTTGAGACCGACCGACTGAAGACGCCGGCTGCGGGTGGCCAGGCCAAACCATACGCGCCACGCCGAGCCGTAAAACAACCGGGTCGTCAGCGCCAAACGGTACAGCTTCTTGCCGGCTGCGGAGCGGGCGAAGCGCTCGGTATAGTCGGCAAAATCGGCATCCCGACCGC
>JAGWBB010000021.1:0-1005 GCA_021296095.1 Desulfurellaceae bacterium
GGCATCCTGTGGTCCTCCGCCCTCGGCTGCTATCACACGACCGCTCCAATGGCTACAACCTATCGTGAACCACTCTAGGAGATCTGCGGTCCGTACCATATGACTCCCTTGTGGAGAATTATCTTTGGGGTCGTCATCATTCAGGAAGCCGGAAAAAAGAGCTGATTTCAGCCTCAGAGTTGAAACAGCGCCAAGCCCTCCTCGTCTGCTTCTGCACGCACAACCCTGAGACCTTCTTGGGAGAGCCTGGGCAAGATTAACTGGAGTGCTGTATCGAACGATGGAGCTTCGATTGTACAGTTCGCCACCGGCGTTCCGGATAGCGTTACAAGTGTGAAGTCCTGTACGCCTGCGGGGGCAGACCCGCCCGCGCCAAAGTATCCATAAAGCCGATCGACCGTATCCAGACCAGGCTCAAGATCAAGAATAAGCGTAAACTCATACAGGCGTACACTATCGGGCATTTCGTTTATGCCTATTCATCAGATAGGCTGGCGTAGTACTCGTTGAGCGAGCGGAGCAGCTCGGGCCGGTCGCTCTGGAACGGGCTGCGTCCCAGACGCTCGGCCACAGCCGCAGCCACATGGCTGGCAAACACATGGTATTCCTCGCGCGCCTCGCCCTGTACGGGTAACACGGCGTGGGCATGGCGGGTGACCTCGGTATCGTCCGGGTGGGTCACGGCAATGACCCGCCGACCCAGGCCGTGCGCCGTGGCCGCGACCTCGCCCGCCCGCCAGTGGGAGCGGCCCGGCGGGGCAATCACGAAAACGGGCATATCGACCGGATAGGCAAAGCGCTCAACGTGCCACCACTCTTCCAAATCCTGGCCCATGGCGAAAACGCCCGCCGCCTCGACCAGCTTGGCCGCGCTGAAGAGCGCCGTGCCGTAGCTCGGTCCGCTGCCCAGCATGACCAGCGTGGGAGCGGCGGCAACAGTCTCCGCCACCTCCTGGCAAGGCTCTTTCACGGCGGCGGTCGTGGCGTCCACAACATCGGCCAGGG
>JAGWBB010000021.1:1106-57841 GCA_021296095.1 Desulfurellaceae bacterium
TCTTTGTGCGGCAGTTCGACCACAATGCTACGGTCTGCCGCCCGCGCCACCGGGCTGTTGGGCGTTCCGGTCACGGCCACGCTGAGCACCCCGTGTTGTTTGGCGCGCTCAATGGCCTGCACCACGCGCGGGGTACCGCCCGAGGCCGAGGTCGCCAGCACCAAGCTCTGATGCGGCGTAGCCTGGCGCATCCACTGCGCGCCATAATCCACAAAGCGCTGGGCGCTCATCGGACGGCAGCTCACATCGGCAAGCGTCTCAAACGCCATCTCAAACGCACACGAGGCGTGGTAGGAATCCCCGTCTCCGGTCAGGTATACGTTTCGGACCGCCGTCCACTCTGCGGGGCTGAGGACGGTTTGAATCTGTTGCGCAAACGGGCGGGTCAGCTGGCGCAAATCGCCGGCCAGGCCGGCCAGCTGTCTGTGCATCACCTCGGGCTTGAGTGGCTCCAAAGGGGAAACGGGTTGTCCTCCAGCATGAGTCTGGCCGACACGTTTCCTCTGCATGGCGCTATCCTTCCAGTCCCCGCACGATATCGACATAGGTCTTCACCCGCTCGATATCGATCTGTCCACCCCAGCCGCCGCGCTCCAGGCAGGTGCCCACAAACGCCCCGTCCGCAGCCGCCATCAGCCGTGGCGCGTTCTCGTGGTTGGTATAGCCGGCCAGAATGACGGGCAGCCCAGGCATGCTTCTGCGCACCGAGGCGATCATCTCCAGCGTGGTGTTTTCATCGGGGTTGCCCAGCGACACGGCATCCGCCCCAACATACTTTGCGCTGCGCGCCACCTCGGCCGCCGGCTTGGCCTCGCCAAACCACTTGAACTGCATGGAGTCCACCTCGGCAATGACCTTGACCCCGCCGGCGTTGATCCTTTTGCGGTACTCCATCACCTCAAGCGGATTGGCCTCGACCATGCCGTGGGCGGTGAGCGTCATGCCCACCACCGCCCCGGCCCGAATGAAGCTGCCGCCCGCCACCTTGGCCACCGCCAGCGAAGCCTTGAGCGCGTTGCGCATCAGCTGCACCCCGACCTGGAACTCGTCGCCCGTGGCCTGCACGATAGCCTGGACAATCAGACTCATGGCGGCCGTGCGGGCCGGGTCGGACTCGTCTTTCACGCTGTAGATACGATCCACCGTCTGGACCAGACAGCCGTCCGCGCCACCGTCGTGCAGCGCCCGGGCCGATTCTACGGCAAGCTCGAGGGTCCGGCTGAAACTGCCCTCTTCATACAGCAGGGTGCCGGGCAGCGGTTTCAGGTGAATCATGCCCAGCACGGCCTTGCGTTTGCCGAGGCTGGTAAACTCTGCCATGTTCGGCTCCTCTCCCTTGCGCCCGTCGCCCACAGCCTCAGGCCGCTTGGCCGTGGCGCAGCAGTCTGCCGGGTGTGGCTCCGCTGCACTGGCCGTCGGTAAACGTGACTTGGCCGTTGACCACAATCCACCGATAGCCGGTGGCCTTCTGCACCCGCCGCCACTCGCCGGTGGGCAGGTCGTGGGCAATCTCGATCGGCTCGATGCCAAGCCCGGCCAGATCGTACACCACGATGTCGGCCGCCATGCCGGGCCGCAGCGTGCCCCGGTCCTGAAAGCCGGCCGCCCAGGCCGGCAGACAGCTCAGCCGGAAGTGCGCCTCTTCCAGGGACAGGGCCTGGGTGTCACGCACCATCCAGGTCAGCAGATCGGTCGGCCACACCCCGGTGGTGAGGAACTTCATGTGCGCGCCGCCGTCGGACAGGCCGGCAATCGTGTACGGCGAGTCCATGACCCGTTTGTGGTGCTCGACCTGGACGTTCAGTAGCGGGGTGCGCCACTCGGTCTTGAGGTCGTCGGCGACCGATACGTCGAGCAGGGCGTCAATGAAGTGCTTGCCCTCCTGCTGGGCAATCTGGATGACCGACAGCCCCTCGTATTTGTCTTTGAGGTCGGCTCGAAACACCTTCTTGGCGATGAACTGGGCGACCGCGCCGAACAGGTCAATCGACACCTGGCCCGAGTCATACTCGGCCTTCATCGCCTGACGGATCTCGGGGTCGGCCAGCTTGGCCCGCTTTTCCTCCAGCGTGCCGACTGTGGCCTGGCGCCAGACCGGGCTGTTGTCGAACAGGTTCCAGTCCTCAAAGGTAAAGGTAAACGGCGCCCGGACGGTAGCCGCCTGGCCGAACACCCGCCGGCCCCTGGCGTTGGCCTCGGCCAGCAGCTTGAGCTGAGTCTGGTAAAAGATGGGCAGTAGATCGTTGGCGGCAATCAGGTTGTACAACACCGGCCGGCCGCTTTTCTCGGCCAGCTGTTCGTTAAAACCGAAGTCGCGTTGCAGCCCGGTCAGCAGACTCTGAAAGCCTTCGCTCAGATCCCCGCCGGCCTGGGTGAACTGGATGCAGCCCGCCCGGCGCTCATGCAGCACCGCAGCCAGGCTGAGGTAGAACTCGTCGGATAACACGTCCGAAATCATGGGCGAGCCGTCATAGTCGCGCTGGACCGCAGCCAGGCTGTCCGGGAACAGACGCTGGGCGCCCCAGCCGACCGCCCCGGCGTCCATGGCCTCGTGCAGCAGACGCTGAATGGTCTGGACTTCCGTGTCGTTCGGCAGCCGCTGCTTGGCCTCCTCAAAACCGCCCATCACATACGCGACCAGCGGGGTGACCGGCATCAGCTGGGACAGATTGATGCCCAGCGGAATACGGTCCAGATGGTCCATCCACTCGGGGAAGGTTTCCCAGTCAAACGGCATGCTGGTCCGCATCGGACCCAGCGGAATGGCCTCATTGCGGGACAGGGACAGCATGGCCCGTTCGGCGTCCTTGGCGTGGACCGGCGCAAAACCGAAGCCGCAGTTGCCGATGGTGACCGAGGTCACGCCGTGCCAGCTGCCGATTGTGCAGTACGGGTCCCAGTGCAGCTGGGCGTCGTAATGGGTGTGCAGGTCAATCGCGCCGGGGGCGACAATGCAATCCGCAGCCTCAAGCACCTGACCGGCATCGCTGGGCTGGAGTTGCCCGACTTCGGCAATCCTGCCGTCCTTGATGCCGATGTCGGCCCGGTAGCGCGGGACCCGCGTCCCATCGACAACCGTCCCGCCTCTGATGACCATGTCAAATGCCGCCATACCATCCTCCTCGATTCGTGCTGTAGAGATAGAAGGCCCCAGGGTAGCCGATATCCGGCTTTGGAAAAAGCTGGGGGGGCCCGATCTCTCCCTACTCTTCTCCCCTACTCTTGCCAGCCCCCGGCTCGGCGGAGTAATGAACACAGGAGTATCAGCCATAAGGAGGCTCACATGGACATTGGCGTATTCTTTTTCACCTCGGCCGAGTCGGCCGACCCGGCGATCATCGCCAAAAAAGCCGAAGACCTCGGCTTTGCCTCAATCTGGGTCCCGGAACATCCGGTGCTGCCGGTCCACACCACCACCGGCTACCCGGCCGCGCCCGACCGACCCATTCCGCGCACGGTCGGCATTATCTCCGACCCCTTTGTGGCCCTGGCCCGGGCCTCGGCCACGACCAGCACAATCAAGCTCGGCACCGGCATCTGCCTGGTGCCGGAGCGCAACCCCCTGCTGCTGGCCAAAGAGATCGCCACCCTGGACCACTACTCCAACGGGCGCTTTTTGTTCGGCATTGGCGCGGGCTGGCAAAAAGAAGAGTGCGAGATCATGGGCGGCGATTTTCCGCGCCGCTGGACCCAGACCCGGGATTCGGTGCTAGCCATGAAAGAGCTGTGGACCACCGACGAGTCCGAGTACCACGGAAAGTATTACGACTTCCCGGCCGTCAAGTGCTTCCCCAAACCGGCCCGGAAGCCCCATCCACCGGTTCTGCTGGGCGGCTCGGCCAAGAATGTATTCAAGCGCACGGTCGAGTGGGGCGACGGCTGGCTGCCGGTCAGCACCTCGCCCAAAACGATCGAGGAGGGCCGCCAAACCCTCGACGAGCTGGCCGCTGAGGCCGGCCGTGACCCGGCCTCAATCAGCGTCCTGGCCTTTGGTCAGCCCGGCCAGCTGCGCAAGCGCGACGATCTCCAGGGACTCGAAGAGGCCGGGGCCGAGCACGCCATTGTCTGGCTCAACGCCTTTCAGCAGGCCGAGGTCATGGCCGAGTTGGAAGAGCTGGCGGCCGAGCTGTTGGGCTGAGGCTGCACGAGGAACGGCGGACAGGATGAAGAGCTACCAGTTCAAGCAGGTTGACGTGTTCACCGACCGGCCTCTGTACGGCAATCCGGTCGCGGTCGTACTCGGGGCCGACGGGCTGGAGACGGCCGATATGCAGCGCCTCGCCACCTGGACCAACCTGTCGGAAACCACCTTTGTGCTGTCTCCGACCCGGGCCGAGGCGGATTACCGGCTGCGCATCTTCACCCCCAAGGGCGAGCTGCCGTTCGCCGGCCACCCCAGCATCGGCAGCGCCCACGCCGCGCTGGAGAGCGGTCTGGTGGAGCCGCAGCGTTCACACTTTGTTCAGGAGTGCGACGCTGGTCTGCTGCCCGTGCGCGTCGAGCGGGCGGGCGACACCCGCCACCTGTTCGTACAAACCCCGACGGCCACGGTCACGCCCTGTGATCCAGCCCGCCACGCCGAGCTTGCTGCGGCCCTCGGACTGGACCTGCCGCCCGAGCCAGTCCCGCTCCGGGTTGATGTCGGCCCGGTGTGGCTGATCGTGCAGCTGGACAGCGTGGCCTCGGTCCACAGCCTGCGGCCCGACTCGGCGGCCGTGACGCAGCTGAGCCACGCCCTGGGCCTGACCGGCATCAGCGTCTTCGGCCTGACCGACGGGGGCCCGAGTGCGGTCTATACCCGCTCCTTTGCCCCGGCCCTGAACGTCCCGGAAGATCCGGTGTGTGGCAGCGGAAACGCCAGCGTGGCAGCCTTCCTGGCCCATTCCGACCAGCTCGGGACGACCGGCCCAAACTATGTAGCCAGCCAGGGTCACGAGCTGGGCCGGGACGGCTTTGTCCATATCGCGGTCAGCCTGCCCGAGCGAACGATACAGCTCGGCGGGGCGTCGGTGACCTGTGTAGAGGGCAGCCTGCGGATTTAACTGAGAGGTGGAAAGAATAAACGCCCTATTGGCGGATAGGTTGACCTCAAACTTTTTGAGACCTAACCTCGATCTTCGACGTTCTCCTTAGTCCACTTGCCTTTGTCGAAACTGGAAAAGATCACGGCGTCCAGTACGCACGGTGTGATCTTGCACGCTTCACAGAGCCGTTGAAATCCATCGGAAACGAAGTTGTAGTAGTTGCAATCCTGTAAAGCTTGGGCTGTCAGCTCCACCGGGAATCCGAATTCGTTCAGCCACTTGGTGATCCGACTGTCGATAGGGATCTCGTACCGTGAAAGTCCCAAGATTTGCAGAAGATTTCGAGACTGTTTTGGGCCAAATCCCTTGAAACTCCTGTCTATGAATTCGGCAGCAAGGCGCTCAGCGGCAAGGCGTTCGGTTTTCGTGCTCGAATTCAATCGCACTTTGTCGAGATGCTGCGTTGTCGGCTTCCACCCGCCCTTGTTTAGAAACGACAGGTTGGCGGCAAGTTCCTTACCGATGATCGTTGATCGTCTCAGACCGCCACGGCTGATTGCAGAGCGGGCAAACTCGGCAAGGTCGTCTTGCTCATCACAGATTTGGTAACTGAGCAGTGGCGGATTCGTGGCTATAAAACGGGAAACCTGTGAATTCGGCCCTGAGCGCTGCTGCGTGGTCAACAGACATCTAACCATGCAGCGCCAGAAAACTGGCTTTGTGATTGCTGATTTGCCGTCGGCGAGGTTAGTTCTAATTCGATTCTGCACGAGACGGTTGTCACAATGCTTATCGTAGAATGCTTTGACCTTTGCGACGTCGTCAGAATCTACTTGCCAGACGATCTTCATCTAGCCTCCTCATCATGCGTGGCTCGGTAGGAGCGAGCGGCCACTCGCCCCTACCGACAGGGCTAGCTGAGACCGTAGAAGTTGATGACGTTCTCGCCCACGATCTTTTTCATGCCGTCCTCAGGCACGTCTTTGAGCGCCTCGGACAGGAACTCTCGGGAGCGCGGCCAGGTCGAGTCGGTGTGCGGATAGTCGGACGACCAGGCGATGTTCTCGGCGCCGTAGATCTGGCGGGTGAACTCCACGTTGGAGCTCTCAAACTGGAAGGTCGCCAGCATATTGCGCCGCATATAGTCGCTCGGCAGCATCGACAAGGTCAACCCCTGCAGATGTCGTAGCCTGTCGTACGCGTGGTCCAGCCGATACAGAAAGTGCGGAATCCACGACACGTCGTTCTCGGCCGAGACGACCTTGAGGCGCGGGAAGCGCTCGAATACGCCGCCGGCAATCATATCGGCAAAGGTCAGCTGGACTTCCTGGGGCAGCTTCATGTAGCCGTACAGCACGCGGCGCAGGTCGAACTGCACCCCGCCCCGACCGGTCAGAATGTGGAGGCTGAGCGGTATCTGCAAATCCTGAGCCGCAGCCCAGAACGGGTCATAGTCCGGCAGGCTGTAGGGCCGGTCCTCGGGCGGCGCGCCCCAGATCAGCGAGCCGCGCAGACCCTTCTTGGCGATCCGTTCCAACTCGGCGATCGCGGTCGGAATGTCTTCCAGCTCAACCACCCCGGCGCCGACCAGGCGCTGGGTATTATAGCTGCAATACTCGGCCGCCCAGTCGTTGAAGGCCCGGAAACACGACGCCCTGAGTTCGGCATCGTCGAGGCCAAACAGCAGCATACCCATGGACGGGTATAAGACCTCGCCGCTGACCCCGTCGGCGTCCTGCTCTTTCAGCCGCTCGGCCGGGTCCCAGACGCTCTTGGGCGCCACGTCAAAGCCACGCTTGATGTGCTCCGGCAACTCCTCGGCTGTCTTGCCCGAGCCGAAAAATCCGGCCACCGCCACCGGATTGATGTTCTCGCAGGCAAAGAACTCGCCCTGCTGGCCGTCATGGCCCTGAATCGTGTGCGGCGCCCGATCCCGAAACTTGGCATCCATACGCTCCGCCCACATGTTGACCGGCTCCACAAAATGGGAGTCCGCTGAAAAAATCTGATAGTCCGTCATGCTCGCACCCTCCTTTGTGTTGAAAAGAGGAAACGTGTCGTCCATGTGGTCAAGGTTGACACGTTTCCTCTTCGATGAACGTCCCACTCGTTTGATTGTCTGTCTTGCTCCTACAGGCCCTCAACCCCGCGCAAGACCCGGCCGGGATAACTGCCGGTGTGCTTGCCGTCTTTGACCAGCACCTGCCCGTTCACGACCGTGTAGTGCATGCCCTCGCACTCCTGGACCAGGCGCGGTCCGTTACCCGGCAGATCGCTGACCTTGTGGGGCTCCAGGGGACGAATGGTGTCCGGGTCGAAGATCGCCATGTCGGCCGCCATGCCGGGGCGGATCATACCGCGGTCTTTGAGCCCCAGGGTCGCGGCCGGATGGGCGGCCAAGACCTTGATCGCCTTCTCCAGGCTCATCGCCCGGTTTTCCCGCACCCAGTGGCCCAGCAGGTATGAGGGATAGGCCGTGTCGCAGATGAACTGCACGTGCGCCCCGCCATCCGACAGCGACACCAGCGACGGCGGATAGTTGATGATCTGGCTGACCGCCTCCTCGTCGCCGTTGGCCAGGGGGGTGATGAACTGGGTGTCCAGGTCTTCTTCCAGCGACAGATCCATGAACACGTCGAAGACATCCCGGCCCTGTTCGGCGGCAATGTCGGCGACGCTCTTGCCCTCGAGCGCCCGGTTCTTGTCCAGCGTGACCTCGTTGACGTACATCAGATCCCAGCGCTTGGAGAAGGCGCGCGGGGTGGGGTCGTCGATCAGGTCATAGCGCAGGTCTTTGCGCATGGCCGGGTCGCGGAAATGGCGCTTACGCTCTTCGGCGGTCAGGAAATGGACCCGCTTCCAGTTCGGCAGGTCGTCAAAAATCGTCGCGATATTCTTGAGCGAAAAACGGAACATGATCGGCCGACAGCTGGCCTGGGGATAGATCGGCAGCCCCTGCCTGAAGGCGCCGTCAAGCTCGCCCATCAGCTCCGACCACAGCTCGGGCTGATCCCACTGGTGAATCAGACCGATCCAGGTGGTAGGCAGCTTGGTCTCCTTGGCAATCGCCTTGAGCAGAGCCAGATCCTGGTCGCGCTCGGCCTTGTCTTTCTCATAGATCAAGACCCGCGGGTTGAACTCGAAAAAGCCCCGGCCGAACTCGCCGACCGCCTTGCACACCTCAAACAGCTCTGCGTCTTCGGCCACCTTGCCCGGCATGGGCTCGCCGTGGTCGCCGACCTGGACCGGAGAGCGCGACACCGACAGTCCGGCGGCGCCGGCCCGCATGCCCTGGCGGACCAGCTCTTTCATCTGTTCCACCTCGTCCGCAGTCGCCGCCCGCTCAATGGCGTCGGCGCCCATGACATACATGCGCAGCGGCGAGTGGCCCATCAGAACCGCGACGTTCAGGCCCGGGTTCATGCCCTCGACGGCGTTCAGGTATTCGGGAAACGAGGTCCAGTTCCACGGCACGCCCTTCTCCAGGGTCTCGAAGTCCAAGCCTTCCACCCGCGAGAAAATATGCATCAGCGGGTCGCGGTGTTCGGGCTTGCACGGGGCAAAGGCCAGACCGCAGTTGCCCATGACCAGGCTGGTGACACCGTGCCAGCACGACGAGGTGAGCAGCGGGTCCCAAAAGACCTGGGCGTCGTAATGGGTGTGCACATCAACAAAGCCGGGGGTCACGGCCAGACCGTCGGCATCAATCGTCTGTGTGGCCTGGCCGTCCACCTCTCCGACGGCAACAATATGGCCGGCCTTGACCCCGATGTTGCCGCCATAACTGTCGGTCCCGGAGCCGTCATAGATCCGGCCGTTCTTGATCAGCAGGTCATAGCTCATACGCTCCCTCCTTATCGAACTTGGCACAAAACTTGACGCGTCAGCAGGGGGAGGTAGACGGGGCGGGGGTGGGGCATCACACACGACGCGGCGGGTGTCATCCCGTTCTTTGCTGTATAGCCGGCTTGAGCGGCGATGAACAGAGGTGAGCACGGATTTTTGGCAGAACGCCGAGGCGGCCACCGCGCGTTTGGATCATCACAGATCGCAACACTCACGACACCTACTACCGTTTCACGTCACTCGGCGGCTGTGCGCAGGTTGACAACTGTTGGGCAACGGGACTAGGGGAAATCAAGGTCGTTGTTCGGTGACACCGCCGGCCTGTCCGTGATGTCATCCCGCTACTCCTCGCTATCGTCCGACCGAACAACACGGGCTATCGCCGATGAAGCAGACACCGCAGCACAAAGCCTAAGGAGGGCTATCATGGAACAGCGCGTCGTCCATTTCTACAGTGAAGGCAGCCGCCTGGAAGGCGACCTCTTTCTCCCGCCTGATTTCCGCAGTGGCGAGAAACGACCGGCTATCGTGTTGTGCCACGGGTTTACCGGTCTGCGCGAGTTGGTGCTGCCGGACTACGCCAAGGTCTTTGCCGCAGCCGGCTATGTCGCCCTGGGGTTTGACTACCGGGGGTTTGGCGGCAGCGAGGGATCCAAATGGCGGCTGCTTCCCCTGGAGCAGATCGACGATATCCGTAGTGCGATCACCTTTCTCCAAGCCCAGGCTGAGGTCGATCCTGACCGGATCGGGGTATGGGGCACGAGTTTTGGGGGTGGACACGCCCCGTATGTGGCCGGGGTCGATGAGCGGGTCAAGGTCGCGGTTGGCCAGGTCGGCTTTGGGGATGGGGAGCGGTTTATCAACGATGTGCGCTCCTACGGGGAGCGGCTCGAACTCGCCCAGACCCTGGAAGAGGACCGCCGGCAGCGTGTCTTGACCGGCCAGGGCCAGAAGCTCGATCCCCTGGAGCTGTCCCTGCGAGACCCCCAGTCGCGTGCCTTTTTACCAAAAGCGCTCGAAGCCTTTCCCCATATGCGGTGTGAGCTGTCCTGGGAAACGGCCGAAAAAACCCTGGAATACAAGCCGATTGACGTGGTCGAACGGATCTCCCCCCGAGCGCTGTTGCTGATCGGGGCGGAGAAGGATTCCATCTGTCCGATTGACGGCTATCGGAAACTGTACGAACGGGCCAAGGAGCCCAAGAAGCTGGAGGTCCTGCCTATCACCCACTATGAGATCTACGAGGGCCAGTGGTTCGAGACCTCGTCTCGGCTGGCGCTTGGGTGGTATGATCGGTTCTTTAAGTAAACCCAGGAGCGCGGATCGTCCCGAGTGATCCGCTTCCCATTTCAGGAGACACCTCTGTGGACTACACCACGCTGGGACGCAGCGGCCTGCGGGTCAGTATCGCCGGCCTGGGCTGCGGCGGGCACAGCCGCCTCGGCACGGCCACCGGCAACAGCGAGCAGGAATCAATCGCCGTGGTGCGACAGGCCCTGGATCTGGGCATCACCCTGATCGACACGGCCGAGGCCTACGGCACCGAAGCCATTGTCGGCAAGGCGCTCCGGGATGTCCGGCGCGATCAGGTCGTCATTGCGACCAAAAAGCTGCTGCCGGCTGACGACCATCCCGATCCGGCCGGAGCGTTCAGACGCGGCCTGGAGCACAGCCTGCGACGGCTCGGGACCGACCACGTCGATATCTACTTCCTGCACGGCGTGCGGCCCGAGCAGTACCGCTTTGCCCACGAGGTCCTCGTTCCGGTCCTGACCAGCATGCGCGAGCAGGGCAAGCTGCGCTGTATCGGCATCACCGAGGCGTTCAGCCGCGACCCCGGCCACCAGACGCTGCAACAGGCGGTGCGGGCGGACTGTTGGGATGTCATGATGGTCGGCTTCAGCCTGCTGAACCAGTCCGCCCGCAGCCGCGTGTTTCCCCACACCCAGGCCCGCAACATCGGGGTGCTGGGCATGTTTGCCGTGCGCACAGCCCTCAGCCAAACGGCCCGGCTCAAGGCCGTGCTGACCGAGCTGAAGGGCAGCAATCAGCTGGCCGCCGAGGTGGCTGAGGCGGCCGACCCGCTCGGCTTCCTCACCCAGAGTGGCAAAGCGGCCAGCCTGCCCGAGGCCGCCTACCGCTACTGCCGCCACGAGCCCGGCATCGACGTGGTGCTGACCGGCACCGGCAAGCTCGAACACCTGCAGGCCAATGTCGCCGCGCTGCTCAAACCGCCGCTTATCGAAGAGGACGTGCAGCGGCTCTCGGACCTGTTCGGCCGGGTCGATTCGGTGTCCGGGAATTAGGCCCGAGGGGGAATGCCTCACGTCTTGCATTTGAAACAAAAAGCGGCCTATCGTGCACACACAGGGGATATGAAGAGGCCCGAGAAGAGCAATCTACCAACCATAAGGAGGGGCATATGCCACAGTTTGACACGGTTATTAAGGATGGGACGATTGTCGATGGTGCCCTGATGCCGCCGTTCCGTAGCGACATCGGGATCAAGGACGGCAAGATCGCCAAAATCGGTAAGATCAACACCAACGAGGGCGCCACAGTCCTTGACGCCTCGGGCATGATCGTCGCGCCGGGCGCGGTTGACCTGCACGCCCACTACGACGCGCCGCTGCACTGGGACCCGTACTGCACAATCGGCAGCTGGCACGGCGTGACCTCGGTCACCAACGGCAACTGCGGCTTCGGTTTTGCGCCGGTCCACCACAAGGACGCCGACCGTTCGATGTACTCGATGGAGCGCAACGAAGCCATCCCGTTTGACGCCATGAAGGCGACCATGCCCTTCTCGTGGGAAACCTTCCCGCAGTGGATGGACCACATCGACAGCCTGCCCAAGGGTATCAACATGATCCAGCTCGTGCCGGTCACTCCGCTGGTGAGCTATGTGATGGGCGGCTGGGATCAGGCCAAGAGCCGTCAGCCCAACGAGACCGAGATGCAGGAAATCATCCGCATTCTTGACGAGTCGATGGCGGTCGGGGCCAACGGCTGGGCAGCCCAGCGCCTGACCGGCTACGGCGCGTCGGTGCAGCGGGACTACGACGGCACCCTGATGGTCTCGGACATGATGTCGGACGAGTTCTATCAGCAGCTGGCCAAGGCGATGAGTAAGTATGACCGGGGCACCATCCAGTACGCCCAGAACTCGGGCGCCATTGATGAAGGCGTCGAGGGCAACCGCCGTGATATGAGCTTTGGCGGACAGCTGGCCGCGTTGGCCAACAACCCGCTGATCTTCAACGCCGTGCTGGTCACCGACGAGAAGCCCGAGGTGTTCCGCACCATGCTGAGCGTGGTGGACGAGTACAACAAAAAGGGCGTGCCGCTGGTCGCCCACGGCCTGACCAAGCGACTCGATTTCCGCTTCTCGTTCTCGGACGAATGGAACCTGTTTGACAATGTGGACGCCTGGCGGGAGGCGACCCTGGGCACCGAGGAGGAGCGCAAGATCAAACTCGCCAACCCCGACCTGCGCCAGTCCATGAAGGCCGAGTACGACCGCACCAAGCAGCCCAAGGCACTGGGTGACATCGCCACCTTCATCTGCCGCAAGGTGGAAAGCGAGGAGATGAGCAAGAAGTATCGGGATCGCATGGTCGGAGACATCGCCCGGGAAGAGAACAAGCATGTCGTCGATACCCTGCTCGACATCTCGGCCGCCGACAACTGGAAGACCGAGTGGCTGACCCCGATGCGCAACCAGAACCCCGAGTACTGCAAGGAACTCCTGAGCCACCGCACAGTCGCCGGTTTTTCCGACGGCGGGGCGCACACCAAGTTCCAGACCCTGGGCGCGTATGTCACCGACCTGCTGACCTGGATGGTGCGGGATACCGAGACCATCACCCTGGAGCAGGCCCACCATCATCTGAGCTACCTGCCGGCCTGGACCGCAGGTTTCCGGGACCGGGGCTGTCTGCGGGAGGGCATGGCGGCCGACATTCTGGTCTACGACCTTGAGAAACTCGCGGTCAAGCCGACCGAAATCCTGCACGACGTGCCGCCCAACAACTGGCGGCGGGTCCAGGGGGCGGACGGCTACCGCTGGATCATGGTCAACGGTGACGTGACCTTCGAGGACGGCCAGAGCACCGGCGCGCTGCCGGGCAAGCTGGTTCGCTGCAACCAGTTCTAGAGCGGTTCACGTTAAGCTGTAGCCGTGCCACTCTCGTCATGCCGGACGTGATCCGGGCTTTCGCCGGAATGACGACAAGGACCGGCTGGCTATACGGAATCGTGAAGTGCTCTAGGCCGAACGGGCTGGGCGCTGCCCAGCTTGAGCGACACCACGGGGAACCGGACTTAGACCGGTTCCCCGTTTTTTGTCAGCGCAAGAATCATGACTGAGCAAGCCGCCTTCGGGGTAGGCAATCCATTTATCCTGGACCAACACAGAGTCCGGGAGCGCATCAGCCTGTGTCACAGCGGCGATGCCGGTCGTCTGGCGGATCGGATCCGTATTGCGATTCCGGTCGACGACGCGCGGACGGTCTACACGGTCCTGGCAGACGCGATGCAAGCGCTGCATGCGAAGAGCGTGTCACAAGACGACCGCTTCAAGCATCCGGCCCCGGACGGACACCGCGATCTTCAGGCTCACGTCCGCCTGCCAAACGCGGCGGATGAGGTCGCCACCCTGATGATCGTCTCCACCGAAATGCTGGAGGCCAAGCGCCGCTGCCTGCCACTCGAAGCGCGCCTGAACGCCAGTCAGAGCGTCCTTTCAGCCATATCGTCGGGTCCGCTCGTCGTCGTGTCCGACCTCTTCAACTATGTCCGGCCCAAGGCCAAGCTGTGTTTCGCCGGCTTTGATTCGCTCCAGACCGCAACAGACTTTGCCCAGCGTCGCACCAGAGACAATATCCGCTCCCTCCACAACACCGCCCTGAGCAGATATGTGCTGCGGCTCACCTGGCTGATGTACGGAGAAGATGTGATTGTGGTTCAGAACAATGGGGTGGGCAGAGGCCCCCGGCTGGTGTACCACTCCTTCGATGAAGCGGACGAGTTGCTCATACACCGGCCGTGGGCCGATGAAGAAGTAGACTGGTGGCGGATACAGGAGGAAGGCCGGCTGGGCGTCAGCGTTTTGCCGTGTGTCTGGTGAGTCAGCCCGGCGGCCATCCACCGGGCTGCTCTCACTCGCGGGCTGCTCTCACTCGCGGGCTGCTCTCACTCGCGGGCTGCTCTCACTCGGCTGAGGAGGAATTCCCGTCCGCCGAATCGTCTCAGGACTGCTTGAGCCCCAGGTCGCCGGCGATATCGAAGTGAATTTTGCGGACCTTGAACCGCCACGTGTCTCCCTGCTTGACAAGCAGGTCTTCGTAGCGACCGGCCAGCGAGGTCAGAATGCCCTGCTCGCCCTCGCGCACGACGATGATATAGCTGTCGGCTTTGGCCTCCGTGCCGTTGACCTGTATCATGCTGTTCATGGTGCAGTGCTTGCGGGCCGGCCCTTCGCCCTGGGTGGGAACCGCCTTGGCAATGAAATCCCGAAGCGCCGCCCGGCCCTGGACTTGTCCCCGAGGTCCGGCATCAAACAGCGCATCCTCGCTGAACAGCTCGGCCCATTTGTCGAACTCGCCGCCATCAACATGAAAACAGTAGGCCGACAAGACATCACGAATGGCTTCTTTTTCTTCCAAGATCGAGGCCATGCTGGAGTCCTCCTTTTTGTGTACGGCCGGGGCATGTCCGCCCCGACCGTCGTCTGAGACAGCCCTAGCCGAGTTGGTACAGCTCGGCGGCGTTGCCGACCACCAGCTTGTACACGTCGGCCTCCGGCAGCCCGGCAAAGTCCCGGCTGATGGCTTCCTGCGAGTACGGGAAGGTCCCCTCGGTATGCGGATAGTCCGAGCCCCACATCAGCCGATCCATCGGTACCAGCCCCTCGCGGGCCAGGATGATCCCGGACCGATCTTCCTCAAACGTGGCCCAGAACTGGCGGTTGAAATAGAAACTCGGCGGCTCCTCCAGCTGCGGCTCCATCCAGCGGCGATGATCCGTCCACCAGTGATCCATGAAACCCAGCACGGTCGGGATCCAGCCGATGCCGGCCTCGGCGATGATGAAGCGCAGTTTGGGATAGCGCTGGGGTATGCCGGCCCAGATCAGTTCGGCCATGCCCAGCTCGCCGGTCACGATCTTGCTCTGCACCACCCCGACGCCAATGCCCAGCTTCACGAAGTTGTCGTAGACGGGCTCGCCGGTCGTCCCGATATGGATCGAGACCGGATAGTCGATCTCCTCCAGCGCGGCCCACAGCGGCTCGTACTCGGGCCGTGAATAGGGCCGACCAACCATGGTCGTGGGGATGGAGATGGTCTTGATACCCGGTAGCTTGGCCACCCGATAGGCTTCCTCGACCGCCCACTCTACCGGTCCACGCATCGGCACCATCGCCCCACCCAGGAAGCGCTCCGGCGAAACCGCGCAGAACTCGCTCACCCAGTCGTTATACACCCGGATACTCTCGCGCTGATATTCGGCATCCGGGGCAGCCCAGAACTGGAGTCCAAGCGCGCCCGGATACATGACCTCGGCCCGGATGTGGTCCAGCTCCAGGTCGGTCAGCCGTGCCTGGGGGTCCCAGGCGCCGGGCCGCGTGTCGGCGTGCCGATGGCCGCCCATCATCTTGATTTCTCCGGCAATCTTGTCCTCCATCGAGGCGCCCTCAAGACCGACCGGAAACGGCGTCACCCCGTCAATAATGTACCAATCGGCATCGTCGCGCGCCTCGACGCGTGGCGCCCGGTCACGAAAACGCGTATCCATGCGATCCGTCCACAGCTCAGCCGGCTCGACAACATGCCCATCGGCTGAGACATAACCACCTTCAAAGCTTGCCATACGCTCCCTCCTTTGCTTGGTAGAAAAATCCCCGTGAGACACGAAAACGAAAGATCACCTCCAGCATGAACGCGATTGCTTCTGCTTGTCAAGGCGCGCCCGTCCCAGGCGGGAAGGTCACACCATCGACTTGAACAAGCTGGATTGGTATGGATCGTTCAGTCGTCCGAGGGACCACGGCACTGTGGCTGCGGACCGAGCGCCCAACACAGTGTGTGATGGTCAAGCGTGACGAGTCGGAGCAGGAAGACGAAACGAGACGACGATGAAGTCTGCGAGCATGCACCTGCTATCCGAACTTCGCGCCGACGCCCTGTCGGAGAAAATCTCCCCAGCCCTGTCGGTCGGCCTGATCTCGGGTTTGATCGTCCTTGTCCGAGGCATCTCTTGGGGAGTGATCGTTTTTTCAGGTCCGTTGGCGCCGTACTCCTCACAGGGCACCAGCGTGGTGCTGTTCGGGAGTTTCGCCGTCTGCCTGGTGATCGCCCTGACCGGCAGTTACCGGGGCACGATCTCGGCCCTGCCGGCCCCGTGCGTGGTGATGCTGGTGGCGATCAGCTCTACGCTGGACGCGGAGGGCGACGCGCTGTTCATGTCCATGGTCGCGACCCTCATGCTCAGCGCGCTGGCTGCGGGCGTGGGCTTTCTGATGATCGGGCGTTTCCGACTCGCCGACCTGACTCGGTTCATTCCCTACCCCGTGGCGGGCGGGTTTCTGGCCGGGACGGGGGGAGCCCTGTGTCTGGCCGCCCTGGTGTTGATGGGGCTCAGCCTGGACCGGCAACCGCTTTCCGATCTCCTGAACCTCGCCGTGGTGTGGAACTGGGGTCCGGGCGTCGCCTATGGTCTGGGTCTGTTCCTGGCCACGGCGCGCTGGAATGCCTTTTGGATACTGCCGGTGAGCTTCGTGCTCGCCGCCGTGTCGTATCATCTGAGTTTGCCCCTGCTCGGCATCTCCGGAGACGAGGCCAGAGCGGTCGGCCTGCTGTTTCGAGGTACGGCGGAGGGCGCGCTATGGCCCGCCTTCGGGCTTGGCGATGTGGCGCGGGTGGACTGGACGGCTGTGGCGGGCCAGATTCCCAACATGCTGGCCCTGATCCTGGTCACCCTGCTGTGCCTGGTCACGGGCGTAGGCGGCCTGGAGTTGGCCACGAACCGGGAACTGGAGTGGAACAGGGAATTCAGAGCGGCGGGTCTGGCCAACCTCGTCGCCGGCTTAGGCGGCGGCCCGCCCGGGTGTCTGATCACCTCAAACACCATACTCAGCCACCTGTTTGGAGCCGAAACACGGCTGACCGGCCTCGTCGTTGCCGGCGTCGTGGGCGGCGCGCTGCTCTTCGGCCATGCGGTGCTGCAACTGGTGCCGGTGCCGCTTTTGGGCGGGGTCTTGCTCTTCACCGGCCTGCGCATGATGAACGACTGGCTCGTAGCCAGACGCAGCAGGCTGCCGCGCACGGAATACGCCATTGTCGTGCTGATCTTTGTCACCATCACATTCGTCGGCGTGCTCGAGGGGGTGGCTGTCGGCATGGCCGTCACCACGGCCTTCTTTGTCGTTCGCCTCAGCCGTGTGGAGTCGGTCGAAGCGCGGTTCAGCGCGCGTGAGCGCCACAGCAACAAGGTCCGTCCCGTCCCCGACCGAGCCATCCTGCGGGCGGAGGGCGAAGGGGTCCAAGCCTACCGGCTGCGCGGCTATCTTTTCTTCGGCAGCGCGTACCGCCTGGCCGACCGTCTCAAGCAGTCCCTGCACGACGAGCCGTGTCCCAGCTGCATTCTGCTGGACTTCAAAGCCGTCTCCGGCCTCGACTTCTCGGCCATCAATGCCCTGGGCAGGTTCATGCACGCCGCGTATGCCGCCGAAACGCGGGTGGTGTTGAGCGCGGCGCCCGCACAGCTCAAGAACGAGCTGGAGCACGGACTTCCCCCCCCCGTCTACGACAACCTGGTGTGGGAGCCGGACGCCGACCGCGGCATGGAACGCTGCGAGGACATCGTCATCGCCGCACAGAGGTCAGCCCTGGGCAGGCGCGGCGCCCTCCTGGAGCGCGTCACTGACGATATGGAGCGCCAGCTCGACAGACAGATCCTCTTTGAGAACCTGGTCCATGACCTCCAAGACTGGTTGGAACCGCGCGAATATGAGGTCGGCGAGGCGCTGACCACGAGAGGCGAGCCGCAGCAAGGGTTGCTGCTGCTGATAACGGGGCGGGCTTCCGCTTACGATTCCAGGGGCACCCGGCTGTATCAGTGCGGCCCGGGCGATATCGTCGAACCGCAGGGCGCCTTTGGCGCGCATACCGCCACGCTGGCAACCGTCGCGGACGAAGCCTGCCGGGCGATGCTGCTGACTCCCGCCGCCACGCTCTGGCTGGAAGAACATGAGGGGCGGCTGATCCTTCGGCTCTACCGCTATCTCCTCACCGCCGCGCCGCGTGCCGTGCCGTCATAGCTCGAAGCAGCCGGAACACTCAGGCATCAGCGCTGTCCATCACCCGGCCCGGAAACACCCCCTGGTGCTCGCCGTGGTCGAACAGAACCTGGCCACCGACCAGGGTATAGGCGATGCCCTCGGCCCGCTCAATCAGACGCTGCTTGCCACCCGGCAAGTCGTTCACCCACTCCAGCGGACACGGCTTGACCGTCTCCAGATCGAACAGCACCAGGTCGGCGTCCATACCCGGCAGCAGGCGGCCTTTCTTTGTGAGGCCCAGAAAATCGGCCGGCTCGGCGGTCAGGCGCTGGACCGCTCGTTCCAGGGACAGGCTGCCGCGGTTGTGTACCCACTCGTGCAGCAGATAGGTCGGCACGCCCGCATTACAGCTCTGGTCCACGTGCGCGCCGGCATCCGACAGGCCGAGCAACACGTGAGGGTTGGTAATCAGCTCCTGGACCGCCTCCGGGTTGGTATTGGTGGCCGCGAACAGAAACCCCGTCTCCAGATTCTCAGCAATGACCAGGTCGAGCAGGGCGTCAACCGGGTCCTTCTCGGCCAGCGCGGCAACCTCTTCAATAGTCTTATTGATCAACACTTCGTGCTCCGGCCGGGTCACCCGGACCACACTCAGGCGGTCCCACTGGCCGGTAAACACCACCCCGCCCTTGCCTTTGAGTTCTTCCCGAAAGGCATCCCGGAAAGCCGGGCTTTTATACAGGGCGAGCTGCTCTTCCACGCTCCGGTTAAAAGCATCCTTCCACGAGGCAAAGCTGGCAAAGATGAACGGGGTGCGCAGGGTATGGTACTGGCGCGCCGGACGCGGGGTGGCCTGGGGGTGGATGCGCATCCCGGCCTCGATATACGGCGCGACGGTGTCGAGGGCCGCACGGTAGGCGTAGGGCATATCCGTCCGATCCAGCAGGGCCAGCCAGGTGATCGGCCGCTGGCTGCGTTCGGCCAGCAGTTTCAGCAGCTCCAGCTCGTCTTCTGACAGCAGGCCGGCGGTGCTGGTCAGGGCCAGCTCAATGACGCCGTGGCCGACCTCGCGCAGCACGTCGGCCAGCGCGCCCAACTCTTCGTGACTGGCCAGACGGCTGGCCAGAGGCCGACCCTGATAGCCGATGTGTTGGCGCAGGGTGCTGAGCGAAAAACCGAACGCGCCGGCCCGCATGGCCTGGCGCAGGGCATCGGCCATGGCCTGAATCTCATCCGGTCGAGCGGCCCGCTCCGGGGCGTCCCCGCCGAGCACAAAAAAGCGCAGGGCGGACAGCGGAACGAGAAAACCAGTGTTGATCGCCAGGGGCCGTTTTTTCATTGCGGCCAGGTATTCGGGAAAGCTCTCCCAGGCCCACGACACCCCGTTGAGCAAGACCTCGTAGGGCATGGCCTCCACATTCACCAGATCCCAGGCCACAATGCCGCGCTCATCCGTCCGGCACGGGGCCACGCCCACCCCGCAGTTGCCCATGACCACACTGGTGATGCCGTGCCAGCACGAGCTGGTCAGCAGCGGGTCCCAGGAAATCTGGGCGTCATAGTGGGTGTGATGGTCGATGAACCCCGGGGCGAGGATCAGGCCCTGGGCGTCTATCTGTCTGCTCGCCTCACCCGAGACAGCGCCCAGCCCGGCGATTTTGCCGTCCTTGATGGCAAGATTGCCGTCAAAGGCCGGGGCTCCGGTCCCGTCGCAGATACGGGCGCTGCTAATCAGCATGTCATAGCTCATCTCATCCTCCTGACTGTTCGGGGCATCACGCTTGTCTTCCCTCTACCCCCTGCGACCGCCTGCCTGCAAGCGGTCTGGGTGATCACAGGGGCTCGCCTCTACATATAACTAATCGGGCGGCGGGGGGCCGACCGGGCCGTAGCGTTCCAGTTCACGCAGCGCGTCCATCAGGCTGTAGCGCGGCTGATAGCCCAGGCGGCGCCGGGTTTCCATCAGATCGTATTTGAAGGGCTTGTCTTCCGGCACCAGTCCCCAGCGCCGGACCAGGGCTTCGTAGGCCGCGTAGTAACGCCGGAAGCTTGAGCCCGGCCCCTGGGCGTCCCAGTTGGCCAAATCCTCATCCGTATACTCATAGGCGCCGTCAACTGTCAGGACCGGCGGCGTTTCCAGGCGGGTCGTGGCCAGCAGATCGAGGCTTTGCACGACCGCCCGAGCAACATCATCAATATGCACCGCACCGCGCCAGAACCACTTCAGCCAATCGACAAACGAGTCATACACAGTCCGATTCCAGTGCGGAATAAAGCCGCGCGGCCGCAGCACCACCACATTCATGGCGTGGCGGCCGGCATAGCTGTGGGCGACTTCTTCGCCCACCACCTTGGTGTGGCCGTACACGCCGTGCCTGTTGCGGACGCTGGTGCTCGACACATAGATCAGCCGTGCGATGCCGGCTCTGGTCGCGGCCTCGAACACGTTGAAGGTGCCGGTGACGTTCAGGTCCCAGAAGGCGTAGATGTCTTTTCCAAGGGGTGGCTCGGCCGTCTCGTGAACGCCGTGCCAGGCGGCAATATGCACCACGCAGTCAGCCTCGGCCAGGCGGCAGGCCAGGCCGGCGCGGTCGAGGACAGAGCCGGCCACGTACACACCCCGGCGGTCACGCGGCGGGACAATATCCAGGCGCACGGGCGTGTGGCCGCGCGCTTCCAGCCTGGGGGTCAGCACGCTTGCCAGGTCGCCCGAACCGCCGGTCAGTACAATCCGCACGCCCGCCCTCCGCACCCGGGCTCAGCTCGACCCGACAACAACACCGGCAGTCACAAGCTGAGATATCTGGTCCGCAGCGTAACCGAGACCGCCCAGGACCTGCACGGTGTGCTGGCCCAGGCTCGGAGCCGGGACTGGGGACAGGCGGGCCAGGGGCTCGGAACACAGCCAGGGCACATCAATAGTGGTGTAGGTTCCGGCCACCGGGTGTTCCAGCTCCTTCAGCATGTCCAGGGCTTCGACCTGCGGGCTGTGGAACAGCGTCTCAGCCGTATTCATCCGCACGATTGTGCCGCCCATGCCCTGCACCAGCTGCTGCAAGTCGTCAAAACTCCAGCTGGCCAGGAAGGGTTTCAGCGCCTCGGCCAGCTCGGCCTTGCTGTTCAGGCGCTTGAACCACTCGTTGAATCGGGGGTCGGTACCGAGCTGGGGCGCGCCGAGCGTCGTACACAGGATCTGCCAGGCGTCATTCCGGTTGCCCCAGTCCATCAGGAAGTGGGCGTCTTTGCACGCAAAGCCGTGGTCCGGCGCTTCGGTGTAACCGGACAGCGGCCGGGCGCGCCACTCGTCCGGGTTGCTTTCCGCCGCAGTCGTCCACTGCATGATGGCGACCGCCGCATCCAGCAGCGAGGTTTCAACCCGCTGACCTTCCCCGCTCGACTCGCGCGAGTACAGGGCGGCCAGAATGCCCTGGCAGGCAGCCCAGGCCGCGTTGACGGAAATGATATCAAAACCGACCCGCAGCGGCGGCTCGTCGGGCGTACCGAGCTGGCGAAATTTTCCGACAAAGGCTTGCAGGTCGAGTTCGGTAGCCGGCGTCCGGGCCAAAGGCCCCTGACTGCCGTAACCCGAGATGGCGCAATAGATCAGCCCCCGGTTATGCGCGGACAGCTCGGCGTACGACAGCCCCAGACGCTCGGCCACCCCAGTCGTATAACCCTCGATGAACACGTCGGTGGCCCGGGCCAAACGCCGAACAATGGCCTGGCCGGCCGGTTCTTTCAGGTTGACGCACACGCCTTTTTTGTTGCGGTTGAGGCGGATGAACAGGTCGGACTCGGTCTCGCTAAAAGGCCCGACCGTCCGCAGCCAGTCCCCATCCGGGGGTTCGAGCTTGATGACCTCGGCCCCCAGATCGCCCAGCATGGTCGAGCACAGCGGGCCGGGAACCCCCTGAGAGATGTCTACAACCGTGATGCCGTCGAGTGCCAAGGCCATAGCCGCTCCTTCAGATTGCGGCAGCCGTCAGGCGGCCGAGACCCGCGACCGGTCCGTGATCCCAAGCTCGTGAAAAATTTCCTGCTGATGCTCGCCGAGCCGGGGAGCCGGACGGGCGATGGCGGTGCTGTCGCGGCTGAACCGCCACTGAGCCCGACTGACATTGCACGGTCCCCACGGGGTCTCGATGGTGTCCATCATGCGGTTGGCCCGGGTCTGGGGGTGGTCTTTCACAGCATGGGTGCGCGGCATGTCGCGCCGATACCGGGCGCACGGCACGCCGTGGGCTGTGAGCACCGCCTCCCACTGCCAGGCCGCCTTCTTTTTGAAGCGCGCCTCCAGCAGCGGAATCAAGGCGTCCCGGTTGGCGACCCGCGCGGCGTTGGTGACAAAGCGCGGATCGGCCGCCAGCTCCGACAGGTCCAGGGCTTCACACAGACGGGCCCACACGCCGTTGTGGATCACCGACACGCTGAGGGCTCCCAGCCCGGTTGCGAAAGCCTGGTCGGGCACGATATGCGGACGCGCGCTGCCCATCCGCTCGGGCACCGCGCCGGTCGAGAAGTACTCGGCATAGCGGGTCAGGCCGGCCAGGGCCGTAGCGTGCAGCTGGCTGGTTTCGATCTTCATTCCCCGGCCGGTCTTGCGGCGGACGTACAGCGCGGCCAGCAGGCCGATACAGTTGAGCATGGCCGCGTTCCAGTCCAGGTTGGCCGTACCGCGCAAAAACTCCGGCTTGCCGCCCGGTTTTCCGTTCAGGCTGGTATAGCCGCCGGCCGCCTGGGTCATCCATTCGTGGCTCAACATGCCCTTCCACGGCCCACGGTTGCCAAAGGCCGAGGCCTGCAAATAAATGA
The DNA here is from genome assembly GCA_021296095.1 of Desulfurellaceae bacterium. Lineage (NCBI taxonomy): Bacteria > Pseudomonadati > Campylobacterota > Desulfurellia > Desulfurellales > Desulfurellaceae > Desulfurellaceae bacterium. Next base: position 24,069 of record JAGWBB010000021.1, read on the forward strand.
TCCGGGAGTTGATCCGGCGCTGGACTTCGTAACCCAGGCCCAGGCGTTCCATGATGTCGCCGGAACGGAAGTTGTCCAGGCTGACATCGGCCGTGGCCACCAGTTTACACGCGATCTCGCGCTCGGCGTCATCCTTGAGATCCAGACACACGCCGCGTTTGGTGTGGTTGTTGCCGATGAAGGTCGTGCCCATGCCGCCCATTGTCGGGCCGCTGGGCCGGCGGACAATATCGCCGCTGGGCTGCTCGACCTTGATCACGTCTGCGCCGAGCAGACCCAGATAGGTGGTGGCCAGCGGTCCGACCGCAGCCATACCGAAATCCAGCACCCGGATGCCTTCGAGCGGTCCAGCCATAACGCCCTCCTCGCTGTCGGCCACTGTGCCCCGAAGCCGGCTCACAAATCAAGCGTTCGCGTCCTTGCCGGTGTGTCCAGCCTGGCAACAGGCGGGTTTGTGTGCCATACAGAGAGGCGTCACGAAAGGAGTCAAAGCCATGCTCACAACGATTGCAGGCGTGTATCGCGGGGGGAAGATCGAACTTTCGGAAATGCCCCGCGAGGCGCAGGAAGGCGCCTCCGTTCTTGTCACGTTTCTTTCGTCTGATTCTGTCAATTTACACAACCGGGGTATTGACGAGGCACAGGCGGAAGATTTACGCGCGCGCCTGACGACCTTTGCCGAAGACTGGGAAAGTCCCGAGATGAGTATCTATGACAACTACGACGCCGCCAAATCCAAGCTACCGCCGCGGTGATGTCGTCTTGGTGCTCTTTCCAGATTCCAACCTGCTTACGGCCAAACCACGGCCAGGGTTGATCGTTCAAGCTGACAATCTGCAAACCAGCCTGCCGCAAGTGATTGTGGCGATGATTACCAGCAAAATATTCCGTGCCAATCATCCCAGCCGCGTCACCGTCTTACTCTCCACTTCCGAAGGACAACAATCGGGTCTACTCACCGACTCAGTCGTGATGACGGATAATCTTGCTACAGTCGTTGAATCGGCAATTGACCGCGTCATTGGCTCGCTTCCGATGGACGCTGTTGACCCGGCTTTGCGGCATACCCTGAACCTCTAGCCGCTGATAGCAGTAAGAGAATCTGCCTGACAATACTGACCGCTTCACCCGGTTGATTTGGGCTCCCCGGCCGTGGCAGGCTGAGGGTATGAAACACCACGATTCGCATACCGACGATCTCGAACGTGAGGCCAGGAAACGCGTCAAACAGCTCAAGGAGTTCTACGCCCATCTGGGCAGCTATCTCCTGGTCAATGGTTTCCTGGTGTGTGTCAATCTCCTGACCTCGCCCCAGGTCTTGTGGGCCATATGGCCGGTGCTGGGCTGGGGGCTCGGCCTGGCGTCCCACGCCATGTCCACCTTTGGCCTGTTGGGCCTGGGCGGCAAGTCCTGGCAGGAGCGCAAAGTCCACGAGTTCATCCTTCAGCGCCAACGCGGTCTGAGTGCCGAGCAGGTCAGGCAGCTCTTACGCGAGGAACTCCAGCCCGATAGCCACGTCGTCCTGAGTCAGGCCGAGTGGCAGGCCGTGCTCCGGCGGCTCGAAAATCTGGAGACCATTATCACCAGCAAGGACTGGACCTTTATGGAGCATCTCTCTGATGCCGGCAAGGCGAGCGACAACGCCCCGTCCCCCGAGTCCAAGCCCGGCCCGAACGGCGTCCGCCAAGAGGATACTGCCAATCCCGATGCCCAGTAGCGGTTTTCATTCTTGACCGCGCCCTGCTTCCAGGCCGTATGGGAATGGCTAAGTCTCAGGCCGTGGACCCGTATAAATTCACTGACTATTTTGAGAACGAGATCTTGCGCAAACGCCCGTATCTGAAAAAGCGGTTTAAACCATGAAGCTGACCTATTACCCTGATACGGACTCCCTCTACATTGACCTTTCTGAGCAACCGAGTACGGACAGTCAAGAGGTTGCCGAAGGGCTCGTGCTCGATTACGACGCCAGTGGAAACCTCGTCGGAATCGATATCGACAATGCCAGCCAGAAAGTCCAACTCAAGGAGCTGACGCTCAGCAGGTTACCGACCGAGAGCCAGACGATCACGGCCTGAAGGGTGAAGCGTTTCGTTCTTATCTGCGTCCTTGTCCTGTCCGCCATCCTGCTGAACTGGGCGGTGCTGGCTCTGTTCGGACAGCACAGCGCCGACCGGGCCGAGCACAGTCTGGTCGGGATTCTCCTCCTCATGGGCTATGTCGCCCTGCGCGCCAAGAGCCGCGCCGTCGGCATCTTTTTCACCGCGCTCATCCCGTGCTACCTCGGCACGGTCTTTCCGGACTGGGATATTCGACTGTTGGGTATTGGCGGCCATCGTAATCCCCTCTTCCACAGCAGCCTGTCTTTCTTCGTGCTGGCTCTATTGCTCGGACGCCGAGCCGGCTTCCTGGCCACCCTGGTCGCCGGTTATGGGGTGGGCCTGGCAAGCCACCTGTGGTGGGATGTGGTCTACTATGGCGATGTCCGCTGGCTGCCCGGCGGGACCCTCGACCGCCTATGGCTGGGCGTGCATGGCCTGCTGTGCCTGACCACCCCAGGCGGCCTCAAGGCCACTTTCGATTAAACCCTGCTTCACATTGAGCGGCCCGATTCGGGCTCGCTCGCGCGGCTGGTAAAAGCAAAGGACGCGTTGTAAGACAGAGGCAGGACAGCACTATGAAGGAGGGGAATATGCCACAGGTATACACCAACGCCCGGCTGATTGACGGCCTGGCGGATCAACCGCAGGAAGGCGTGTCCATCGTTGTCGATGGCGAGCGCATCAGCCAGATCACCGGAAGTGAAGCGCCGGCGCCGGCCGGCGCCGAGGTCATTGACCTGACGGGCAAGACGGTCGTGCCGGGCCTGATCGACACCCACGTCCACGCCACCCTGTTGGACAGCGAATCGCTGCCGCTGTTTCTGGCCGCCGGCGTGACCACCGCCCGGGATGTGGGCGGCAAGCTGGAGAAGGTCACCCAGCTGCGGGAAGACCTAAAGACCGGCACCAAACTCGGCCCGCGCCTGTTCGTCCTCGGCCCGCTGCTCGACGGAGTGGACCAGAGCATGGACTATAACGGCGAGTTGGGCGAAATGCTCGACAGCGTGCCCTCGGTGGAAGCCGTACCCCAAAAAATCGGCGAGCTGCTCAAGGCCGGGGTGGATGGGGTCAAGCTGTACTTCACCCTGCCGCCCGACACGGCCAAGGCGATCATTCGCTTTGTCGATAAGCGCGTGCCGGTCACCGGCCACCTGGGCTACAGCCACTCGCTTGACCTCATCAACGCGGGCATTGACGGCCTGGAGCATATGTGGATCTCGCCCTACAACGAGTTCTGCGCCCTGGACATGCAGTTCGGTCCGGGTGCGTCGATGATGGACCCCGGTTTCTGGACCCAGATCACCGCTGGCTGGGAAGAGGCCGACCTGGAGGGCGAGGGCGCCAAGACCTGGTTCGGCGCCATGGTCGACAAGCAGGTCAACATGGGCACCACGCTCGACCTGTTGTGGCTGGCAAAATTCGGCACCCAAGCCGCCCTCAAAGACCCCGACCGCCGCTATATTCCGCCTATGGCTCTGGGACGCCAGCGAGCCATGGCCTCGCGCATTGGCGAGCGACCCGACTGGGATATTCACCCCGGCATCTTTGACCCGGCAAAGTGCGTCAAAGCGCTGGAGAAGCACCAGGAAGCGACCCGCATCCTGCACGAGTCCGGGGGGCTGGTGGTTGGCGGCACCGACTGTGGCGGCCTGCCCTACCCGCCGCCGGGCTTTGCCCTGCTGCGCGAGATTGAGCTGTTGTCCGAAGCGCTTGGCGCCATGGACGCGATCAAGGCCGTGACCTCGGTTGCCGCCCGCTATCTGCGCCAGCAGGACAACGTCGGCAGTGTGGCGGCGGGCCGCTATGCGGATTTCTCGATTCTCGACGGCGACCCGCTCCGCGACGTGCGGGAGCTGCGCAGTACGACCACGGTCGTGCGCGGCGGGGTGCGCTACGATCCGGCCGAGTTGCTGGAACAGGTCCCACACTCTGAGGTCGTCAGCTAGCGGGTGTTCTACCCTACGGCTGGGCGGGGGGGCTTGTTGGATGACGCTCCGCCCAGCCAGCCTGCTCATCGGCAATGCACGACCCGGGCCTCATTCCGCGTGCGGCCGGCGTCTTGCCATCGGTCAGGTCCGGCGCTAAGAGGAAGCGATGGACCAACACCGCTTCAACCAAGGGCTGGCCGCCTTCCTGACCGCTTCCCCGACGCCCTTCCACGCCGTCGAGCAGATGGCCGCCGGCCTGTCACAGGCCGGCTTTGAGCGCCTGGCCGAGGCCGACGCCTGGTCGCTACGACCCGCCGGACGCTATTTCATTACCCGCAATGACTCGTCGATCATCGCCTGGACCATGCCGGTCGAGGGCTCACCGGCCGAACGCGGCTTTCGGATGGTCGGAGCGCATACCGACTCGCCGTGTCTGAAGGTCAAACCCCAGCCCGAGCTACACCGCCACGGCTATGTCCAGCTCGGGGTCGAGGTCTACGGCGGGGTGTTGCTCAACCCGTGGTTTGATCGCGACCTGTCGCTGGCCGGGCGGGTCAGCTATCTGAACCAGCACGGCCGACTCGCCCACCGCCTGCTCAATTTCTCACACGCCGTGGCGGTCATTCCCAGCCTGGCCATTCATCTCGACCGCCAGGCCAACACCAGCCGCTCGATCAACGCCCAGACCTATCTGCCGCCCATCCTCGGGCAGACCGAGGAAAAACCGGAGCTGAAACCCCTCCTCCAGCGCCGGCTTGAGGCCGACGGCGCTGCGGATGTCGCCCAGGTGCTGGACTACGAGTTGTTTTTCTATCCGACCCAAGGCCCGGAATTCATCGGCCTGGAACAGGAGTTCATCGCCTCGGCCCGGCTCGACAACCTGCTGAGCTGTTTTATCGGTCTCCAGGCCCTGACCGAGGCCGAGCCCGAGCAGGCCGCCCTGCTGGTGGCCAACGATCATGAAGAGGTCGGCAGCACCTCGGCGGCCGGGGCGCGCGGGCCGATGCTCAGGCAGATGCTGGAGCGCGTCGTGCCCGACCCCCAGCAGCGCGGGCGGGCGCTGTCGCGCTCGGTGCTGATTTCGGCCGATAACGCCCACGGCCTGCACCCCAACTTCTCCGACCGCCACGACGACAACCACGGCCCGCTGCTCAACCACGGTCCGGTCATCAAGCTGAACGCCAACCAGCACTACGCCAGCAACAGCGAGACCAGCGCCATCTTTCGCAAACTGGCGGCCGAGGAAGACAGCCCGGTGCAAGCCTTCGTGGTCCGCAGCGACATGGCCTGCGGCAGCACGATCGGACCGCTGACCGCAGCCGAGATCGGCGTGCGGACGATTGACGTCGGCGTGCCGCAGTGGGCCATGCACTCTATTCGTGAGGTGGCCGGAACGCGGGACGCCTTCACGCTGAGCCGTATCCTGCGCCGCTTCTTCAGGACCGCCGAACTGTAAATGACCAAGGATGAATGCCGAATGATGAACGGCATGACAAGAAGGGAGAGCACCGCCACATGTTAGACCAAGCGCTCGATTTTCGCGCAGAGAGCGATGTCTTCTTTGCGCTGCTCGACAGCCTTGAAGAACACGACTGGAGCCGCACGACCCAGTTCAAGGACTGGACCATCAACGACGTGCTGGCCCATATCCATCTCGGCAACTATCTGGCCGATCTCTCGCTGCAAGACAGCCGGGCCTTCCTCGACTTTATCCGGGCCTTCGGTCGGACGGGCAAAAAAGGCGCCAGCCGCCTGGCCGCCACCCACGAGTGGCTGGACGGTCTGTGCAACCGAGCCCTGTTGCAGCGCTGGCGGGAGTTCTACACCGCAATGGCGGACCGCTTTGCCGACGCCGACCCCAAGCTGCGGGTCAAATGGGTCGGCCCGGATATGAGCGTGCGCTCAAGCATCAGCGCCCGCCTGATGGAGACCTGGGCGCACGCCCAGGCTGTGTACGATGTGCTGGGCAAACAGCGCAGCGCGACCGACCGCCTCAAAAACGTCGCCGTGATCGGCATCAATACCTTTGGCTGGACCTTTCGCAACCGGGACCTGCCCGTTCCTGCCGATCCACCCTATGTCCGGCTCGACGCACCCTCGGGCGAGGTGTGGGAGTGGAACCCGCCCCAGGACGAGAACGCGGTTCGAGGCCAGGCGCTTGAGTTCTGTCAGGTCGTGACCCAGGTGCGCAATATCGCCGATACCAGCCTTCAGGTACGCGGCGACACGGCGCAGTCCTGGATGTCGATCGCCCAGTGTTTTGCCGGACCGCCGGAAAACCCGCCGGCGCCGGGAACCCGGTTTCGACAGGTGGGGCATCCTTAGATAGCGCTCGCCTCAGCCCGCGGGAAAGCCGCATGGGTTCCGGGGAGAAGCAATGTTCACCTGGCAGCCGTTTCGCCTCAGCCTCTTGGGCCTCTTGTCGGCCGGCGTTGCCGGACTCCTCCTCACCAGCTGTTCCGAATCCGACGAGTCCGGCCATCCTGCTCTGGCCGAAGCCGTTCAGCTGTTTGAGCAAGCCCGGGCGGCCGAACGCACCAGCTTTGTCACCGCCGCCCAGCTGTACCGGGCCGCGCTGCACAAAGCGCGCAGTGTCCACCCGGCTTCGCCCTCCGCCCGTCGCCCGACCCGACCCATCGCCGATCCTGTTCTTATCGGTCCCTACACCCTCGGCGCCTTACAGAATGCGGTCATTCCCAGTGTCACGGCCAAGGCTGAGGCTGAACGCAGTCCCCTGGCCTGCGCCCTGTTCCTGGCCCAGCGACTCCCCGAGACGGTCCACAGGGCGCAAATTCTCGAACAGATCGGGCTGGCCTATCTGGAACTCGACCAGGACGACCGGGCGGCACGGGCGACTCAGCTGATCGGCGACAGTCCGCACGGGGCGAATATGTTGGAGCGTCTGGCGCGCAGAGCCATACGCGCCGGCCGCTCCGAGCAGGGCCTGCGGTTTGCCCGGCAAATCGTCACGACTCACGCCCTGTTCGGAGTAGAGCTTTTAACCGACATCGCGCTTCAGCATGTCAGGCGTGGTCGGTACGCGGACGCCCTCAAAGTCGCCCACGGGGCAGGGAGAGCGTCGTCGAGCGCCTGGGTGATGAGCGAGATCGCCAGCAGGCTGACCCACCCCGGCCAACAGGCGACAGCACTAGCGATGCTGGACCAGGCCGCCCAGCTGGCCCAGCGGGTTTCTCATCCTCCTCTCAAAAGTCTGGTGTTGGGACAGATAGGACATGCCTATGTCCGCCTGGGCCACAGCGACCGCGCCCTCCAGACTGCCCTGAACCTGCAAGAGTTGCGGCATCGGATCACTCTCCTGGTCGCGATCACTCAGGCCGCAGTTGAGGCCGGTGAGCCCGAGCGCGTTTCCGGTCTGATCCAGCATCTGCAAGCGAGCCATGAGCAGCCTTTCCTCATCGCCCGAGCCCTGACCGAGATTGCCGAGAAACATCTCGAATTGGGCCTGGCTGAGCCGGCCCGGGACGTGTTATCGACAGCCCAACACGTCGCCGCGGCAATCGACGAGCAATCGCAGCGGGCACGTATTATCGGACGCATTGCCCTGGGCCACCTCGAAGCCGGCCAGACGGACACGGCTCACGCGCTGGTAGACACGATTCAAGACCCTGGGCAACGCCTCGATGCCAGGGTCCAGCTGGCGCTCGGTCAGGTTGAGGCTGGAGACGTTGAAGCGGCGCGTCGGACCGCACAAACGATGACCGACCAGATTCGTCGGGCCGAAATCGAGGAAAGCATTGTGCTCAGCTATCTGAATCGGGGGGAGCTGCAACAGGCGCGTCAGCTGGCCCAAGCAATCCGAGCGCCAGGCCAGCGGGCAGAGGCTTTGGCACACCTTGCCCGCAGCTATCTTGAATTCGGGCAAATCGCGCCCGCCCTCCACCTCGCCGAACTGTTGAGCGGCCAGCCCCAGCGGGATGAGGTCGTCGGACGTGTCGTCCGCGCCTACCTCGACGAGGATGCCGGCCAACAGGCGCTCCGGCAGGCCAGGACGATACAAGACCCGCGCCTGAAGGCTCAGGCTTTTTCCCGCATTGCCCGGAGTCAGGCCAGGGCGGGTGAGTTCGCCGCAGCGCTCCGGATTGCTGAAGCCATGACCGATCAGGCGCGTCAGGCCGAGGTCGTGGCCCAGATTGGGCTGGAGTATTTCAGAGCCGGTCGGACCGACCACGGCGTGAGTCTGATCCGATCCCTTCAGGATTCACAGCCCAGAGCGAGCGCCCTGGGACAGCTCGCGCGCTATTACGCACGGGCCGGTGAGAGCCAGGCAGCGGTGCAGCTTGTGATGGCCATCAGGCTGCCAAGCCAGCGCGAAGCCGCGCTACGGATGGTGGCCGAAGTCCACCACCAGGCTGGTCGGTACGACCAGGCGGTCGGTGTCATACAGCGTATGCAGGCGGCACCGGAAAAAGCGGAACTCCTGGCCAAAGTCGCCGCCGACTATACAAAACAGGGGGCGCAAGAAAAAGCTGCCTCCCTAACCGTCCAGGCGCTCAGCATAGCCAAAACACGCACCAACCCCGCCTCACAAGCCCACACCCTGGCGGCCGTCGGCCTGTGGCAGGCCAAAGCTGAGCAGCGTTTGGGGACGCAAGCCCAGGCCATACTGCACGACATGATCGCTGAGGCGGTGTTACGCTGACAACACCATCACCCGAGCCTGCTCCCTAGAGGCCTATGGGAACCGTTCCTCCGGCTGAGAGTCTATGTGAACCGCTGGGTTCCGGATAAGTCGCTGGGCCACCTTCACTTTACGGTGCCGGGGTAAAGCGCACGCTCAGTACATACGCTCCGCTCGCGTCCCCAAAGCCGTTCACCCGGATATAGTAGGTCCCGGCCGTGACCTGCCGCGCCAGCCGGAAATTGAGCCTGCTGCCCCCGTCGTCGTCCTCGCTGAGCCGCTGGCCGTCGGCGTCCAGCAGCTGCCCGACCGTATCCGTGTTGCCCGTCGTCTCGACCGTCAGGGTTCCGGCTCGGGTCACCTCGACCCGGAAATAGTCGATATCTCCCCCGTCCTCCAAGACCCCCGAGGTGGACGAGTTGAGCGCAACGCTGCTGGCTTGCTCAAGCGTTCCGGCGTGACCCTCTCCCGGTGTTCCTGTTCCAGCGAAGCGCACGACCAGCGTGTACGGTCCAGTAGCATTTTCAAAGCCGCTCACCCGGATATAGTAGATCCCGGCTGTGACCTGCCGCGCCAGCCGAAAATTGAGCCCGCTGCCCCCATCATCGTCCTCGCCGAGCCGCTGACCGTCGGCTCCCCGCAGCTGCCCGACCGTATCCGTGTCGCCCGTCGTCTCGACCGTCAGGGTTCCGGCTTGGGCCACCTCGACCCGGAAATAGTCGATATCTCCTCCATACTCCAGCGAGCGCGGGGTGGAGGACGCCGCGCCCACGCCGGTCGCTGCCTCACGCGTATTCCCATCCATATCCCCGTCGGGCTCCAGATGGTGGCGGATCAGGGGAAAGAAGCGGTCAAAACGACCATACACAACGCTGGCCCCGCACTCCATGTCCGTAGGACTGCCCGATAAGACGCCCCGCAGCTGTCCGTGCGCGTCAAACAGGCCGGCCCCGCTGCTGCCCGGTTCGACCGTGCCCTGCGACCAGATCACCTCAACAGTCCGAACCTCCTGTAGCTCGGGACCGAGATAGATATTTCTGAAATCTACCGTCAGCCCGGCACTGTATTTCTTGAGGTCGGCCGCAGGGTGATGCACCCCATACACCTCGGAGGGATGGGTGAGAGGCGTCTCATCCCAGCTCACATACTCGCGCTCACCCGGCGGGGCGCGCCTGAGTCTCAGCAGGCTCGAGTCCGACTCGGGGTGCGTCGCCAGCAGGTCGGCTCCACCGGTCAGCTGGGTGACTGTCGTTGGATCGTTCCCCTCACAGATTTCGCTTTCGCTGTCGCTTGTGCGCTCGATTGCGCGCTCAAAGTCCCAATAGGTGACCAGCGTCCGGGCGACGGACTGGGTCTCGATACAGTGATGGGCGGTGAGGAAATACGGAATGGAAGACGTGTCGTCCTTATCCTCCAGCAGGGTGCCCGTACAGGCGGCGGTATAGCCATCCTCGGTCGTAAAAATCATTTTGGCGGTTGCGCCTGCCTGAGGGTCCACCGGCGGGTCTGCACACTGGATATCAATGTGCTCACACGAAGCGCGACCAATATCGACCAGACGCTGCGGCTGGTAGCGCGGCACGGAAGAGACCTGGTCAGAGACCGGATGAGAGACCAGATGAGAGACCTGGTCCACATACAGCGAGAAAGTAGACAGGGCTTGGGACGACGGCAGGCTGATTTCCATTCCGACGGTCTCACCCGCAATGACGGGAGACCAGACCGGCAGGTCGGGCAGCTCCAGATCCTCAGCCGACCCGGTATCCTGGTCAGTACCCTGGTCAGTATCTTGGGACGTGAAATTCTGCCGGGTCACGGGCTCGAAGTGCTGATCGGGGTCAGCCGGATTGAAGAAGCGCAGTGTGGCGTCGGGGCCTAAGATGGCAGACACGGCCACCCGCAGTGCCCAGGCGCTGGGGGACGTGACCCTGACCGCGCTGACCAGAGTCCCATCGCTGCGTGTGACCCACTCCAGCCGAGGCGCCAGAGCGTCCTGATAGGCGATCGGGATCTCCCGGCCAAAGCCGACTTGCAGCGGGCCGGTCGTGTCCCTCAGCGCCCACTCCACCTGCTCGGCGGCGGTCACCGCCGGCAGGCTAATACTGAGTGCGGTGGGGGTTGTGGCCTCAGCCGTGGCCGCAGCTGCTCTGAACGCGCCCTCAGCACGACCGCCTTGGGTCTGGCCCACGGCAGAAAAACCGAGCACCAGCACGAAGGCGAGCAGCGCGGGTCTGCAGCGAGAGCCCAGAGTGCGAGCATAACTCATCATGGGTAACGAATCCTTGTCCGTGTTCTTCCCGACCAGGCGTCCGGCGGGCAAGCACCGGGCAAGCACCGGGAAGGAAAGCAACAAGATACTTGATTGGGAGGACGCGCTATCGTGCGCCCGACACTCTCACCTCTCCTCCAGCCGTAGGCACGCCCCGCTCCTGGTCGTCCGCCGCCGTCTGCGGATACGGCATCCGGCCGCTGTTCACAATGTATACGCCCAGGCACACCCCCGCCACACCGGCGAGTTGGCTGGCCCCCATGTACTCACCGAGCAGCAGCCAACCGTACAGCACGGCAAACACAGGCGACAGAAAGGTCAGCGCCGCCACCCGGGTTGCCGAGTTGCGTTGGATCAGCCAGGCATAGGCAACAAAGCCAAAGGCGGCCGACACAATGCCCAGGTACAGGATGGACACGACCGCCCGGCCGGAAAAAACAAACACGGCGTCCGCCTCCCACATCCAGGAAGACAGACCCAACAGCGGCCACGACATCCAGGACTGCCAACAGATCAGGGCCACCGGATGGATCCGACCGGCCACCCGCTTGGTCATCACCCCGGAGACAGCGGTGGCGACCGCGCCGCTCAGCACGATGGCGTCACCTATGAGGGTCGGCGTGATGCCGCCGCCAAGCTTGGCCAGAAACAGCACGATCACACCGCCAAAGGCCAGCCCCAGGCCGGACAGCTTGCGCAGGGTGAGTCGGTCACCAGGCAGGAAATACGGCGCCAGCAGGGCCAGGAAAATCGGCTGGGCGTAGAAGAAAACCGCCGCCCGGCCCGAAGTCGTTCGCGACGTGCCAACGTAGGCAGCCACATTGGTGTAAAAAAACAAAACTCCCAGAATCAGCAGCAGCATGGCTTCGGTCCGTCCGAAGCGCAGCGGAACCCGCCGGTAGTAGGCCCAGCCGGTCAGCACCAGGCTGGTCAGCAGAAAGCGTAGCGCCCCGGCTCCCAGCGGGGGCATGTCCATCGTTCCGACCTTGATGGCGACAAAGGCGCCGCCCCAAATGGCACACAGTACGATCGTCAGACTCACGGCCAACAGGTCGAGGGGGGAGTCGGCTGAGACAGAGATACGGGTTGTCTGACTGCGCTGTGGCATCGGCTTGTTATAGCCAGTGACAGGACAGCGTCAAGCGGGAAAGGGGAATTTCCTGCACCTCCTGCGCCCTTGAGTTACGGCCGAATGGGGGATATACCTTGGCTATACATTTGGTCATCCGAGGAGAAAAGCGATGCTGACCAGGATTCAGAAATGGGGCAACAGCCAGGGGCTTCGGTTCACCAAGGCGCTTTTGGAAGAAGCCCAGATCAGCGTAGGCGACGAAGTGCAGGTGTCCGTCCACAAGGGGCGGATTGTCGTTGAACCCGTGACCAAGGTGCGAGGCAGATACGACTTGGAGGCATTGGTAGCCAAAATGCCGAAAGGCTATCGGGCTGAAGAACTGGACTGGGGACCACCTGCCGGTAGGGAAGTCTGGTAAATGCCCAGATATGTCCCAGAGAAAGGGGATTTCGTGATCCTGACCTTTGACCCGCAGGCCGGACACGAGCAACGAGGCCGTCGGCCGGCACTGGTCGTCAGCAACACCTTGTTCAACCGTCATACCAGGCTTGCCATGGTGTGTCCCATAACCAATACCTTCAAGGACATTCCCTTTCATGTGGCGGTTCCCGACGAGTCGTCCCTGACCGGCTACATCATGGTCGAACAACTCAAGTCCGTTGATTGGGCGAGCCGGCAGGCGCGATTTGTTGAAAAAACTCCCGCAGCCGTGCTCAACGAGGTGCTGAGCCTGCTGGACGCCTGTCTCTACAACCCGCTGTGACGGCGGTCAGCCACAAGGGCCACGCCTACCTTTTCCTGACCTCGGCCGAGCCGGCCTGACGGAACAGTTCGTTCAAATACGGCGCGTAACGGGTTGAGATGGGGCAGGCGGTGTCGAGAAAGACGAGGACGAGCGGACGTGCCGTGTCGTCGAGTCCGAGCAGATGGAGCCGCCCGTCAAGGTCGAGGCTGCGGCGTCCGATCAGACCGACCGGACCGTCCGCGCTCGGCGGCGGGATGTGGGCCTGTGGCACCAAGTCGGCCTGGGCCATATAGGGCGTGGCGGTCAGCTGACCAAAGACCAGACCGAAAACGGTCAGGCACGCTCCGACAGCCAGCAGCACTCGTGTCCTGTTCCGCATCAGCATCTCCCTGAACCGGATTCATGATTAAGTGTTCATCCCTGGATTCATCCGGCTCAGCCCCTGGGCTGACGCTGGGCGAAATCCGCCGCGATCTCTCCCAGCGTGCACCAGCTCACCCCGGCGTGGCCGTTGATGTATTCGATCAGCCGCTCGTGCATCAGCAAGACCTGCGGGCGACCGCTCACATCCGGGTGGATGGTCATCGCAAACACGGCGTAGTCGTACTCCCGGTACACCCAGTCGAACTGGTCGCGCCACAGCTGCTCAATATCGTGCGGATTGACAAAGCCGTGGCTGTTGGCCGACTTCTTGATGAACATCATCGGCGGCAGGTCGTCGAGGTACCAGCTGGCCGGGATCTCGACCAGATCCGTTTCCTGGCCGCGCTGCAGGGGCTTCATCCACTCGGCGGCCGGTTTGGCGTAGTCGATGTTGGTCCACCGGTCGCCGACCCGGACGTAGTAGGGGTGGAAGTCGTTGTGCATCAGGCTGTGGTCATACGCAAAGCCGTGCTTCAGCAGCAGCTCGTTGGTGATGGGAGAGAACTCCCACCACGGGGCCACATAGCCGGTCGGCCGTTTGCCCGCCACGCGCTCGATCAACTCAATGCTCCTGAGCAGCACATCTTCTTCCTGCTGGGGCGTCATGGCAATCGGATTTTCGTGGGCGTAGCCGTGGGCACCGATCTCATGCCCGGCCTCGACGACCATCCGGGTCTGCTCGGGAAAGGTCTCGATCGAGTGGCCGGGCACGAACCAGGAGGTTGTGATGTCGTATTTGGCAAACAGCTTGACCAGACGCGGCACGCCGACCTCGCCGGCGAACAGCCCGCGCGAAATGTCGTCCGGCGAGTCCTCGCCGCCGTACGAGCCCAGCCAGCCGGCCACCGCATCCACGTCGATACCGTAGGCAATTTTGATGTCTTTTGTCGCCATGGGTGGTACTCCCTTCCGTCTCAGCTGCCCAATCATCGAGCCTGGGGAAAACCGAGTCAAGCCGCGTCAGCGGACGAACTCCGTGTGATGGTCCCGCCACCACCGGGCGATATCGATCCGCCGGGCAAACCACACCCCGCCCTTGTTCAGCGCGTAGTCGAGGAACTCCCGCAGCGCGGCCGTCCGACCGGCCTGGCCGACCAGACGCGGATGGAGACCGATCGACATCATTTTGGGATAGCCGGCCGCCCCCTCGCGCCATAGCTCGTCCAGGCCGCGTTTGCAGGTCTCAAAGAAATCGGTCGGGCTGCCGTAGCCCTGGGGCAGGACGTAACGCGCGTCGTTATAAGTCAACGAATACGGCACGATCAGATGCTGGCGGCCGTTCACCTCGGTAAAGTAGGGCAGGTCGTCGTTATAGGCGTCCGAGTCGTACACAAAGCCGCCCTCCTCGACGAGCAGCTCGCGGGTGTTGACGCTCGGCCCATAGCGACAGTACCAGCCCTGGGGACGCTGGCCACAGGTGTTCTGGATCGACTCGATGGCCCAGCGCAGCTGCTGGCGCTCTTCGTCGCGACTGAGCAGCCAGTGTTCGCTCCAGCGCCAGCCGTGCGAGCACGGCTCGTGGCCGCTGGCCTGCATCCACTGGCCGACTTCGGGGTTGCGCTCCAGAGCCACCGCGCAGGCGAAGAAGGTGGTCGGAATTCGATACTCGTCAAACAGCCGCAGCAGGCGCCAGATGCCGGCCCGGCTGCCGTACTCATAGACCGACTCGGTACACAGATCGCGGTACTTGGGGTTCAGGGCGTAGTTGATCTCGGCCAGGCCCTCGTTGCGCTCATCGCCCAGCGGCTTGGCGTACTCGGAGCCCTCTTCGTAGTTGACGACCAGATTGACCGCCACCTGCGCCTCGTCGGGCCACACCACTTTCGGCAAACGGCGGCCATAGCCCACATAGTCGCGTTTGGGACCTGGAATAGCGCGGTCTTTGAGTTGTTCGGCTGCCATAGTTCGTCCTCCTTTGTCTCACTCTGCCTTGACCTTCCGGGCCTGACAAGCCTAAAAGCGTTCGATATGAGAGACCCAGCCATGACCCATCCCACCCGCCTGAGAATACTCCTGTGTCTGCTCGCCGTCTGGCTGCTGCTGCCCGTCTCGTCCGAGGCCGACCAGCGCAGCTGGCGCACGCTGGCCGAGTTGAGCGAGCAGGAGCGGGCCGCGTTCGACCCCCGCCCCCAGACCCCGCGCGACGCCCAGTACCCCTACATCCCGGCCGAGCGCTATCCGTTCGAGCCGCCCTACACGGCCGAGGAGATGGGCTTTCGGGCCATGGAGTTCAGCCACTCGCCACGCTGGTCGTGCAACCTGATCGATGTCAGCGGGACGCTGACCAGCGAGGGCTATCTGTTCACCTCCAAGCTCTACAGCCCGATCTTCTACGTGCCCAACGCCAGGGGGCTGACCGGCTTTGCCGGCGAGCTGTACGGCACCCTGCCGGGCCAGCCGACCCGTCAGATTACCGGCCAGGATATCTTTCCGCCCGAGACCTACGGCAACCAGATGAACCTGATCCAGTACCGGACCGACCTGGAGCACCCCACCCGCTGGGACCTGTTCGTCTACACCGAGGGCATGCGCCGCGTCCGCCGCCAGCCGTCGCCGCGCCGGGGCGATAAACTCGCCCAGGGGGCGGAGGGCTTTGACGACGTGTTCGGGCGTGACCCGTGGGAGTTTGACTGGGAGGTCTTGGGCACGGACGTGCTGCACGAAACCATCCGCTTTCCCTCCACCCGGCCGGCCCTCACCCTGGCCCGTCCCGACGGCACCTTCTACACGGTCGAGACCAAAGACTTTCGGCTGATGGGCGAGCCCTACCCCTTTTATACGGCCGACAACGGAGTCGCCTGCTGGGTGGTCAAAGCCCAGGCCAAAGAAGAATGGCTGCCCAACTACTACGCGCCGACGATCGTGTACTGGCTTGACCAGCGCTACTTCTATCCACTGCGAATCGAACAGTACGGGCGCGACGGCAACCTGATCTTCATTGAAACCCGTCTGGCCGACCATATGAACCCGCCCCTGGGCGACCAGGGCTACGGCATGCACTTCAACCACTACTGGGACGTGAGCATCGACTATATGCGCTACAGCGTGCACGACGCCCATGTGCTACGCGAATGGTCGGAACAGGATCAAAAGGTCTTTTTCAGTCCTGCCGTGCTGCCCCGCAAGTGGCATTTTGCCCCGCTCAAGAGCCAGGTCGAGGTGACCTCGTCCGAGCAGTTTTTTCTGCGCCCCCACCTCGACCGCGACAAATTTCCCCAGCACCGCAAGATCGAGCTGCCCGCCGCCATCGAGGAACGGGTCGCCGCCCAGGAGGCGGCCGGCTATATCGTCTTCAGCGATGAAGACGGCGAGTAAGAGCGACCAACCGGTCGCCCCTGCTGTTCAGACTCGGGCGTCCTCGGCGGCAAAAATCCGGGCCGGGCCTTTGGGCACGATGCCGGTCGGATTGACCCGGCCGATGCCGTAATAGCCGTGCTTGATGTGGTGAAAATCCACCGTCTCTTCAATGCCCGGCACCCGGTATAGGCGCCTGAGGTAGGCCGACAGATTCGGATAGTCAGCCACCCGCCGCAGGTTGCACTTGAACAGCCCGTGATAGGCGACATCAAACCGAATCAGCGTCACAAACGCCCGCCAGTCGGCCTCGGTGATCCGCTCGCCGCACAGATACGAACGGCCGCGAAGCCGCTCCTCCAACTCGTCCAGACACCCGAACACGTCGCTCACCGCCTCGTCGTAGGCAGCCTGGGAGACCGCAAAGCCGGTGCGGTACACGCCGTTGTTCAGCGCCTCGTACATACGCGCGTTCAGCTGGTCAATCTCCGCCCGCAGTTCCGACGGATAGAAATCGACCGAGGCGTCGCCATAGGCGTCAAAGGCGCTGTTCAGCATGCGGATGATGTCGGCCGACTCGTTGTTGACCATGGTGTGGCGGGCTTTGTCCCACAGCACCGGTACCGTCGTCCGGCCGCTGAAATGCGGGTCGGCCCGGGTGTAGAGTTCATGGACATAGCGGATATTGTACAGCGGGTCGGGAATCGAACCGGGGTAGTCGCCGAACTCCCAGCCCTCTTTGCCCATGGCCGGAAAGGAGAGCGACACCGAGATCACGTCTTCGAGTTTCTTGAGCTTGCGGTAGGCCAGGGTACGACACGCCCAGGGACACACCAGGGCGATATACAAATGGTAGCGACCCGGCTCGGCCTTGAAGCCGCCCACGCCGGTCGGACCGGGTGAGCCGTCGGGCGTGACCCAGTTGCGAAAGGTCGAGTCCCGACGGACAAAACGGCCCTGGGCGTCGGTCGGTTGTGGCGCCTGCGCGTCGTCTACCCATTTTCCGTCAATAAGCATGCTCGCCTCCTGTTGGTGTGGGCGTCCTACACGGTGGTGATTCCGGCTGTGTTTTACAACTCCATCGGCAGCACCAGATACTCGTCATAGATGAAGTCCCGGTGTTCGACCAGGGCCGGGTCGACCACGGCACTGATCTCCGGGTCGGCCGCCTCAAAGGCTTTGCGCAGCCCCTCGACCATCGGGCATTTGTCCGGCGGCAGGGGCGCGACCAGGGCGGCAAAGGTCGCCCAGTACACGTCCAGGGCGGTCAGGCTGTCGCCGAGCAGAAAGCGACCTGGGTGGGCGTGGAGCTGCTCGGACAACAGCTGCAAGACCTCAATCGTCCGTTTACGGACCTGGGGGCCGACGCCGGGCCGATAGCCGTACTTCGAGCCAAGATACTGGGCGGCACCGGCATCCATGGGAAACTCGACTGCGGGGTCGAGCGCCCGATCAACCAGCACCAGCCGTATGCTCCAGCCAAAGCCCAGCTCACCGCAGACTTCGTGGGCCAGCCCGAACATGAGCGCCCGCTGGGCCGGGTCTTCGGGAATCAGCCGCGGCTCGGGCGCCAGCCGTTCGGCCAGCAGCAGGATTTCGGCCCAGCCCGAGCGGGCGGGTTCGTTCTCGTACATAATCGCCGGGCCGCTATCGACCCCGGTCCATTCGACCAGGGCCGAGTTGTCGCCACCCGGGAGATAGCGCGTGGCCACACACGGAAGCTGCTTGATGTGAAAGAAGCCCTTGGCCGCCTCGCCCCACGGGCTGGGCGCCCCACCGACAAACGCGCCACGCAGCCCAGGGCTGTTCTTGGCCGTTGCAACATCGACAAATTCCATCTCTCGTCCTCCTGTTATGAATTATCGACCGATGTTTACACAAATCATCCGGTGCGATAAGCCTGCCCAACAGAAAGGAGCGGGGCGACCGACCGGTCGCCCCTACCGGGCGTATCGCCATGATCCACAAGCTCAAACCCTATACTGCCTATAAGGACTCCGGCGTGGAGTGGTTGGGGGAGGTGCCAGCGCACTGGGAGGTTCTTCCAAATCGCGCGACGTTTTCCGAGGTGAATGACCGAGGACATCCACGAGAACAAATGCTCTCCGTGACAATCGCCGGGGGTGTTGTTCGACAAATGGTTGACCGGGTGTTCGACTTTTGGTCGTTCAGGTGTTGACAAAACGCACACGTTGGATGACGATTCGTCCGTGGAGACGCGCTTCGATTGGAGTACGGAGAAGAACCAACAACTCGTTGAGCAGCGAGGAATCTCCTTCGAGCGTGTCATCGCTGCTATCGAACAAGGTGGTCTGGTGAACGTACTGGAACACCCCAATCAGGAACGATACCCGGGACAGCTGATCTACGTAGTGGACATCGAACAATACCTCTCCCTCGTCCCCTTTGTGACTGAGGCGGACGGCTCGCGGTTCCTGAAGACGATCATCCCCAGCCGGAAGGCAACGCGGGACTATCAGAGGAGGCAATCATCGTGAACGACCAGCTGAATTCCGAAGAGCGGGACATTGTGGAGAAGTTTGAGCGGGGCGAATTGCGGTCTGCTCGTGGGGCTGAACGTGAGATGGAGACCGCACGTCAGGCGGCCCGCAACACCTTTCACAAGACCCGGCGGGTCAATCTGCGGGTGACCGAACGTGACTTCAACCTCGCCCACGCGCGGGCGCGGGAGGAAGGCATCCCGTATCAGACGCTTTTGTCGAGCGTCATCCACAAGTACTTATCGGGCCGGCTGACGGAGAAGATATAAGCGGTCACCTTGGAATTTTTCATGACAAAGAGTCAACATTTGTGGTTGAGGATAGCCCAGTTGCTTTCGGACCCAGGGTTTTTTGATGCGGAAAGCGAGCCGGTTTTAGCCGACTATCCCCTGTTCAATGCGCACGGCTTGGGACAAGCGCGTCGCCACCCGGGATATAGCGCGTGGCCACACACGGGAGCTGCTTGATGTGAAAGAAGCCCTTGGCCGCTTCACCCCACGGGCTGGGCGCCCCGCCGACAAACGCGCCCGTAGCCCAAGGCTGTTCTTGGCCGTTGCAACGTCTACAAATTCCATCTCTCGTCCTCCTGTTCTTCTTGCGAGTCGATTTTAATGAGATTCTACGGAATCCAAATAGAGAGCTTGTCCTTATGTTGAAGGAGAAGGGACGATATCTCTTCGGCCACGTAATCAAAGTAGTTTCCGCCCTCTGCACCTGTGAAATAATCGTGGCTTTTCAGGAACCAGCGCCGAGCTATGCTCACATGCAACAGCGGGAAGATATTGGTTTTCTCAGGGTCGAAGTCTCTCGTCCGCTGTCTAAATTGATCTCCTAATTTCTTGGTGTTCCAGTGGCGGTAGTTTTTCGGATTCTCCCCTACACTTTGCCTGGCGAACTCGAAGGCAAAAGAGCCAAACGTGAAGACTATTTTCGGGTTGTGCCTGGTTAAAAGATCACCAAAATCGGACGTTTCTTTTTCGATATTGCCGTCTTTCTCTTCGGGGTCTTGTACGGCATTTCGCACATATAGCCTATCGGTCCTAACCCTTCGACGGTCGGCCAAGAATACCTGTTCTTGAATTCCATCCAGAATCGGAGTCCAAATATTATGGCGTGCGGGATGCCTCGGATCGAGAGGGTATTCGAGAGCATTCTCCCAAGTTTTAGGGTTGGAATCCCCAATTAGCCAAATGGGAAATTTCCTTGAACCAGATTCTCTCTGCATATTTCACCTCCTGGGATATCACCGCTGTTTACACACATCGGCCGGGGCGATAAGCCTGCCCAACAGAAAGGAGCCGCCTATGAAAGCCATGCGCGCCGCCGAGTTCGGCGGACCGGAAAACCTCCGTTTGGAAGACGCCCCCGAGCCCGAGCTGCGAGACGGCCATGTCCTGATTCGAGTCAGGGCCACCGGCATCAACCCGGCAGACCTCGTCCGCATGTCCGGCCGCTATCCGCAACGCCTGCCCCTGCCGTATATCCCGGGCACGGATGTGGCCGGAGAGGTGGAGGCGGTAGCAGCCGACATCAGCCACGTCAGCGTCGGCGACCGGGTCTTCGGCCGCTCAATCAACGGCGGCGGCTATGCCGAGAAAGCCTGCCTGCCGGGACCCGAGACCATCCCCCTGCCGGACACGCTGTCGTTTGCCGAGGGCGCGGCCATCCCGGTTCCGTTCTATACCGCCTACGTGGCGGTCCACCATAAAGCCCAGCTCAAGGCTGGTGAGACCGTGCTCGTCTCGGCCGGTGGCGGCGGGGTCGGCGTGGCTGCAGTGCAGCTGGCCAAAGTGTGTGGCGCGCGGGTGATTACCACCGTCGGCTCGGCCGACAAGGCGGCCAGGATACAAGCCCTGGGCGCCGACTCGGTGATCAACTATAAGACCCACGACTTTGCGGCCGAGGTGCGGCGGCTGACCGACGACAGGGGAGTAGAGGTCATCCTTGAGAATGTGGCCGCCGACAATCTGGCCCAGGACTTTTCGGCGCTGGCCCGGAACGGCCGGATTGTCCTGATCGGCAGCGGCACCGCTAAAGCGCCCGAGGCTGCGTTTATGGTCGGTCCGGCCCTGTTCAAAGACGCCGCCATCTACGGCATGGCCCTGGGCAACTCGGCAACCCATGTCCCGGAGCTGGCCCGCAGCCTGGTCCCGCTGTTTGCTGCGGGCCAGCTGAAAGCCGTGGTGCATCAGACCTATCCCCTGGCCCAGGCGCAGCGCGCTCTTGGCGATCTGGTGGCGAGTCGGGTGTTCGGCAAGCTGGTGCTGGTCCAGTGATCATTTGCCCTTGAGCATCAGGGTCATCACGCTGAACTGGGTGTCGCTCATGGGTCGATTGTGAAAGATTTTGAAAATCTGAAACGTGTTGGACATCTCCAGCTGATAATCAATCGAGGCCTGGGCGGCGGTCTGGGGAAACCACTCGGCGTTATCCCAGGGGTTATAGTCCGGGTGACGGTAGACCAGCAGAAAGGTGCGTTTGTGATTGCCGTCGTGGTCGTAGGCAAGAGCAAACAGCGGGACTGAGGTCTGGACATCCAGATACAGCAGGCGGCGACTGTACAGGGGGTGGGAATTCTTGGGCGTCATCTCCAACACATCGGCGTGGCGCAGCTCCCACGGATCGGTCAGATACCACGTGCCGCGTCCGCCCCAGGTCGGCTCGGCCGCCTTGATCGGCCCCGGGGTCAGCACGACCCGGCGGCCCAGATATGTCCAGTCGTAATCGTGGATATAGCCCAGGAAGCCCGACCGGTCCTCAATCAGCACGACGCCGTTGCCGGGCGAAACATACGGGTTATACACAATTTTGCGGGTGCGACGGGTCTTGGGGTCGTAGGCCCACTGATCGTTGGCCAGCCGGTCGTCGTTGTAGAGCACACTCAGGATCTGATTGCCCTCCGAATCCGAGGGGGCGACCATCATCGTATACTGCTTCGAGAAGACGCCCTGCTTCTGCCACGGCGCGACGTTTTCGTCTGACGCCGGCCGGTGCATGCCGTGCTTGAAGGAAAACAGGAAGCGCTGTTCGCGCTCCACCGTTCCGCTGCCGTTGCGCAGCCCGTTCGAGGCCCACATCAGGGCGGTTTCGCCCTGGTCCCGATAGCGGTGGTTCCAGGCCATCTTGAGACCGGCCTGGGGGTCGCCGACCTCAACAACCGGAAAGGGCCGGCCGGCCACATAGTTGCCGAGCGTACCCTCGCCGAGCGTCACCCCGGCGGCGTGCTGGACGGTCGCGTCGATAAACGCCTGGCGCAGCGGAGTATCGGTCGTTTCGCGGATAGTGACCGAAAAATCGCCGGCCTCGACATAGCGCACAATCTCCGGCGGCAGCACCTCTGTGGCCAGCTGGGCGGTTGACGAGTCGAGCGTCATGCCCGGGGTGATGCCCTCGACCTGCGGAAAGCCGTCCTGATACGGGAAAAATCCGGCCAGGACGGACGCTCGGCCCTGGCCGGCAGCAGCCCCGGCCGACATGAGTCCGAGGATACACATGAGGCTGAAAATCCGGGAAATCTGCGAAATCTGCAAAGTCTGCAAAATCTGATGAATACGGCGCATTATTCCTTCTTTCCGATGTGGCACGGGCAGGCCCGGCGGCCGGCCCCTCCATTCACAGAGAAAACGAGCGTTTGACCTCCAGAAAAACCCGGCCGTTTCTACCCGTAAAATAGCCCCGTCTCAGCCGCCGTGCCGGAGCCGCGTACTGGCCGAAGAAGCCCGAGCGGGGCCCGATAAAGAAGTCCGCGCCGAGCGTGACCGACAGATAATCGGTGAGCTGATACTCGATCTGGGGCCGGATCAGCAACTCCCCGAAATTGATACCGTACAGGGCGATCAGTTCGGGAAACAGCGTTTCGTTGATGAAGTCGGCGCGCAGAAAGACCGAGACGATATTGTTGACCGCCTCGTCCGGAATATCGCTGGGCTTGTTGAAGATCACGTTCTGAAAAAACTGGAAGTTGGCCATCAGGTTGTCGTTGACCGTCCAGTCCAGGCCCAGCACATAGGACAAAAACTCGCGCTGGCGGATACCGTCCGCATCCCGGAGGTCGGTCGACACAAAATGTTGTCCCAGTTTCAGCCCGCCTTCGCCCCGGATGACGAACACGTCAAAGGCGTAGTTGAAGGTCCCGCCCAGCAGGTGAAAGCGGGTGTGGCGCGGCTCAACCAGAAACCGGTTGCCGCCAATCGTGCGCCGGAAGCCGACCGGGAAATCGCTCCAGGCGTAAAAATAATTCAGCGACACGTCCATATTGCGCATGAAGCGGGTGACCCGAAAGCCGACCTCGGAATCGCTCAGCCGGCCGTCCCGGGGTTTTTTGGTCTTGGCCAGCTGGATCGCAGGAGATTGCAGGAACAGGTCGAGCTGTCCGCTCTCCCGGAACTGCCACTCGCTGCCCAGGTCTGCGGGCCGGTTGTCCTCAAAGTCGAGAAACCACACGCCCTCAAACACCCAGTCGCCGAAGGTGTAATCGAGCCGTGTGCCCCACAGCGGGATGCGCGCGTCAATGAAGTCGTCGAGGATGAACTCCCGAAAATCCTGGGGATTGATGACATCCAGAATCCGCAGGCCGAGCGATTCGCCCCACACCACCTGCTGGCGGCCGACCCGCAGGTCAAAATCGCCCTGGACGATTTCGAGATACAGCTCACGCAGCTCGGCCTGGAAAAAATCGCCGCTGGCCCAGCGGTCAATCGGCCCGGCGCCAAAGTCGTGGGTGTTGCTCTCCAGGTGGTTGGCCGGATCGATCAGCGCCCGCCCGATCGAGGTCAGGGTCATCCAGTCGCTCAGCTCGATATCAACGTCGATCTCCAGCCAGTTCTGGGCCTTGGAGAACTGACGCGGCGAGTACAACCGAAAGGCGGTCTCGTTTTTGATGAAGGCCACCCCGTCAATCCGCTCCTGCCACAGCTGGTGGACCCAGCTCGGCAGCATACTTTTTTCGTCCTCCGGTCACGGCCGGAACAAATGCCTGGCGGGTGGGCGGCGGCGCCGGAGGCGGCGCGGGCGCGGGAGCTTCAGCCACAGTGGGCGCGGTCGGGGCCGGACGCGGTGCGGCCGGTGTCCGGGCGGCCAGGGCGGTCGTACCCGGCCGCCGAAACAACACCTGGGCTTGCACTCCCTCAGCCGGCGACTGGGCAAAGACCAGACGCAGCCGGTTTTCCTGCTGGCGTACCTCAAACGGCGGGATTTGGCTGCCGCTCAGGTCAACCACAAAGCGCAGCCGGTCCGAATGAGAGCCGACCCGCACCGCGCTGACCAGGGCGTCGCGCGCCGTGTAGCGTGCCGACGGCCCGGGCGCGACCGGCCCGGTCACATCGAGCACCAGCCGGGGCGGGTCGGACAGGGCAAAAGACCGTACGCTGTGGGGCGACTGGGAGAACACGAAGCTGAGCGCCTGGCGGTCGTCCTCAAGCCCGAGCTGGAGTTCGTCCAGGTGCAGCCCGGCCGCCGCAGGCGTCGCTTCGCCGGACGCGGTCGGGGCGGAGGCCTGCGGCCGAGCGGACGGGGCGGCTGGGGTCGCGGACGCCGTCTGACCGGACGCGGTGCGGAGCGGCGGAAAGAGCTGCCGGCTGGCCTCGCGGGCGTCCCCCGGGGTTTGGACAAGCGCGCTCAGCCGCGTGCCGTCGTGCTCGATGGTATAGCTTGGCAGGCTGTCGGTCTTGAAGTCGAGTACAAAGCGCAGGCGCTGGGGATGCGCGCCCTGGCGGATACGCCACACGGTCTCGTCGTGGGTTGTATAGCTGGTCGAGATCGTCCCCTGGGCCGGACCACTGACATCGATGACCAGCCGGGGCGGGTCGGACAGGCCAAAGGCTTTCACCTCGGTCGGGGCGGTCGAGAAGCGCCAGTTCAGCCGCTTGTGGCCGGCGGTGGATTCGAGCCGGAGTTCCTGGACCTCAAGCACGAGCGGCCCGGAAGCCCGCAGTTCAGCGGTCTGGGGACCGAGTCCGACAAAGAGTCCGAGCCAGCCCAAGGTGATAATCCGACGCAGTGTTTTCATGTGTCTTGACCGTGAGCCGTCAGGTGCGCCAGATTTCAGCTCCCCACTCCGGCATCCGCCCTCCGAGCCTCAGAGCGCCCCCTCGCACGGGCGGCGCTCTTCAGCATTCATCGTTCAGCATTCATCGTTCAGCATTCAGCATTATCTAGGGCGCGCCCTTGCGCAGGGAACGCTCGGTGAACAGACTCTCCCGAAAGCCCTGGTTGAATTTCACATTGCTGATATCCAGCTCGGTCTTGTGACCGGTGAGCTGATTTTCGACCACCGTTTTTCTCCAGTTCCAGATGCCGTCGATCTGCACCCAGTCCTGGTACATGATCTTGAGCAGGCGACCCTTGCGGTCGTAGAACTCGATCTTGGGCGTTGTCCAGGTCTCGGCATTCACCCAGGTCAGCTTCTTGCTGTAGATGTAGTTTTCCTTTTTGGCCACCGCCTGGACCACATACAGCTTGGTGCCGTTGTTCTGTTCAACCCGGACCAGGGTGTGGGTGTCTTCCTCAACCTCGCGGTCGCCCATGTCGTCGTAGATCATGTCGCTGCCCATGAACGAGTTTTCCTTGTCGCCCGAGGCAATCCGCCGCACCTTGCGCAGGGCCGGCAGATAGATCCACTGGTCGTCGTCGGCATCGGCGTCCTCCTGGGACCAGTTCAGGAAGGTGGTGTCTTTGACATCCGGCGGCGAGCTGAAATAGATGAACGACTTGCTCGACAGCCCGTCATTGCCGTCATAGTCCTTCCAGTAGCGCAGGGTGTGACGCTTGCGCTGTTTACCGGCCTTATTGGTCAGCGTCCAGCTCGCCTCAGACACCTGATCGTCGCCGTCTTCGCGCTCATCAACATTGATCGCAATCTGGAGGCCGCTCGGCTCGCCCGGAATCTCTTCCGCTCCGGCGGGCACGGGGGCCAACAGCATAACTCCAGCCACTAGCAGAACAGTTCGCATAATCTTTCTCCTTCCTCTCGCTTAGGCCCTGTCTTCAGGGCGGGTTGTCACAACAGCCCCGTTGTGTGGACCGTACACAAAACGGGGCTTCCACGTATTCAACATCACCGGCAGCAGCGTCATCGAGGCCACCAGGCACGCCCCCATGTTCAGCGCCATCATCGCTCCCAGATAGTAGTTGGGCAGGAATTTCGAGGTCAGAAAGACGAGGAAGCCACCGATGACCACGACGGCATTGAAGAAGATGGCTTTGCCCGAGGTCACCATGGTGGCCAGGGTGATCGCTTCCGGGTCGGTCAATCCCTCACGCACTTTGAGCCGATACTTGTTGAGAAAATGAATCGTATAGTCGATCCCGACCCCGATGACCATCGAGGCGGTGAGCGATTTGCCGATTTCCAGCGGGCTCTGGAGCAGGCCCAGCAGACCGAAGCTGAAGATGATCACCACCCCGATGGGAATGACCGTGATCAGACCGGCCGTGAGCGACCGGAACATGAGCGCGGTGAGGACGAACACCGCCCCCAACGAGGTGACCAGGCTGGCAGCCTGGCTGCTGACGACCAGCTCGCTCATCCGGTTGACAAAATACCCGTTGCCGGCAAAGCCGATACGAAAGCCGCTTTGGGTCTCCCAGTTGGTGATCGTCGGCTCGATGTTGACCAGCCAGCGCCCCAGGCGGATGGACAGCGGATCGCGGTGGCTCAGCTGTCCGTTATCGACCAACTCCGCCCGCCCGAACTGCTCCTCGGCAAAGTCTTGAGCCCGCTGGACCACCCGCAGCACATCGTCGGTGCTGTCGGAGCGCAGGTAAAACGCCACGTTGGCGTGCTGGTAGTCATAATCGACGACCTCGTCGAAATCGTCCGGGTCGCCGGAGAACGAGTACAGCAGCAGGTACTGGGCCACCAGGTCACGGTCGGTCGGCACGACCTCCATCTCGGGCCGGTCCTCGTTCATGATCCGGTTCATGCGCTTGACGTACTCGGCGATGGACACCGAGCCGCCGACCATGGGGTCCTGTTCGACCTCGGCCTGCAGCAGGTCGAGTTTGGCCAGCAGACCGGGATCTTTGAGCCGGTCGGGCTCATGCCCCTCGATCACCACATACACGGGCGTCGTGCCCTGGAAGGTGTCCCGCAAGATCCGATCCGCAGTGCGGACCGGACTGTCGGGATGAAAGATGCCGATGGGTGAGGAATCGACCGGAATATAGCGGCTGCCGACCAGACACAGGCCAACAATCCCCAGCGTCGGCAGCCACACCAGCAGCGGCCGCCGGGCCACACCTCGGCCCAGGACGGCCAGCGTCCGGGCCGCCCAGCCGGTCGCCGCCAGGTCACCGCTGCGCCGCATCTGGCGCACCAGACCCCGGCTGACCTTGGCCGGCAGCATGGACAGCAGGGCCGGGAAGAGGGTCAGGGAGAAGACCATGGCCGCCAGCACGCCAAAGGCGGTGAAAAATCCGAACTGACGGATCGGGGGCATCGGAGCGGCCACAAACGACAGGAAGCCCGCCGCCGTGGTCAGCGAGGTGAACACCACCGGCCGCCACATCTCGCACAGGGCGGCCACGGTCGCCTCGGACGAGGACAGCTGCGGGTGCTCCAGAAGTTCGTCGTAGTAGCGGCTCAGAATATGAATGCCGTCGGCCACCCCGATCGCCATCAGCACAACCGGCAGCATGGTCGAAATGAAGAACATCGGGACTTCGAGCGCCGCCATCAGCCCCAGGGTCCAGATCACCGCTCCGACCACCACCACCAGGGGCAGGAGCACGCCGCGCAGACTCCGGTAGGTACAGTACAGCGCCCCGAGCACGACCAGCACGACCAGGGGCAGGAAGGTCTGCATGTCCTCACGCCCATAGTCACCGACCATCACCTCGATGGCGCCCCGGCCGGCGATATAAAAGGCTTCAGGCGCCCCGGCATCCTGCTGGGCCTGGACCATGTGTTCGATCGCGCTATAGACGGCCATCCGGCGCGCCACTCCCTCAAGCGTCCCCCCGGACTCCTCCATTTTGGCCATAATCAGCAGCCCGGTGCTGTCCTGCGACACCAGCCAGTTGACGTACATTGGGTTGCCGAACAGATTCTCTTTGAGCGCGCCCAGCGCCTCGGGCGTGTCCGGCACGTCCTCCATGAACGGGTTGACGGCCATGCCGTCGGCCGTGCCGGTGATATTATCCATGGTCGCTACGCTGGCGATGTCTTCATCCCGGACCGCCTTGATGCCCGGCAACAGGGCAATCTGCTCGGACAGGTCTTTGACAATGCCCAGCGTGCGCGGGTTGAACACGCCGTTTTCGGCCGGGTTGGTGTTCAGCACGCCAATGACAATCAGGTCACGGATGCCAAAGCGGTCTTCGACCAGGTCACTGTAGTGCAGGACCGGATCGTCGGTTGGAATCATGGCCTCGGCATCGCTCTCAAAGCGCAGCGTGCTCATTTGCACCCAGGCCAGCCCAGTGCAGCCCAGGACCAGGCCGATAGTCAGCCACCGAAAGCGGAGGATGGTGCGAAAGACGGCTTCCATGACGCCTTGCCTCAGAGCACGTTCTCCCGGCCGTACACAAACCGGGGTTTACAGGTATTCAGGATGGCCGGCAGAACCGTCATCGACACCAGCAGACAGGCGCCCATGTTGAGCATCAGCATGGCGCCCAGATAAAAATTGGGCATAAAGTTGGAACTCAGAAACACGGCAAAACCGCCGATGACCACCACCGCATTAAAAAAGATGGCCTTGCCCGAGGTCGCCATGGTCGCCACGGTGATGGCGGTCGGCTGGCTCAGCCCGCTGCGGACCTTGAGCCGGTATTTACTCAGAAAGTGAATCGTGTAGTCGATGCCGATGCCGATCACCATCGACGAGGTCAGGGCCTTGCCGATCTCAAGCTCAAGGCCGAACAGGCCCATCACGCCAAAGCTGAAGATGATCACAATGCCGATCGGGATGACGTTGACCAGACCGGCGACCACGGAGCGGAACATGAACGCGGTCAGCACAAAGACCGCGCCCAGCGAGACCAGCAGGCTCGACACCTGACCGCTGATGACCAGCTCGCTCAAGTGGTAGGTGAAATAGGCGCCGCCGGCAAAACCGATCCGAAAGCCCTGGTCCGTCTCCCAACCGGTCTGCACCGGCGCCAGGTCGAGCAGCCGGCGGCCGACCCGCAGCGCCAGCGGCTCGGCGTCGGCCTCGCCAGCCTGCTCTGCACGGCCAAACTCGGCCAGGGCATAGTCCTGGACCTGTCTGACCACGTGGGCAATTTCCCGGCTGCTGTCCTCACGCAGGTAAAACGCCACGTTGGCGTACTGATAGTCGTAGTCGACCACCTCGTCGAAGTCGTCCGGCTCACCCGAGAAGGAGTACAGCAGCAGGTACTGGGCAACCAGGTCGCGGTTGGTGGGGATGACCTCCATCTCGGGCCGGTCTTCGTTCATCACCCGGTTCATGCGCTTGATGAACTCGGCGATGGACACCGAGCCGCCCACAATCGGGTTCTGCTCGGCCGCAGCCTGCATGCGGTCAATCTGCTGCAACAGGCCGGGGTCTTTGAGCCGGTCGGCCTCGTGGCCCTCGATCACGACGTACAGCGGGACGGTGCCCTGAAACTTCTGGCGCAGGACGCCCTCGGCGACGCGGATGGAGCTGGAGTCGGGAAAAATACGGATGGCCGAGGTGTTGACCACAATGCGCTGGGTGCCGGCCAGACACACCAGGACAACGACTACGCTCGGCACCCACACCAGCAGCGGACGCTGGGCCACGCTGCGGCCCAGCCAGGCCAGGCCCCGGGCCGCCCAGCCGGTGGCGGCCAGGTCACCGCTACGGGCCATCTGGCGGGCCAGGCCACGGCTGACCTTGACCGGCAGCATGGACAGCACCGCAGGCAGCAGGGTCAGCGATAAGACCATCGCCACCAGCACCCCGACGGCGGCAAACAGGCCAAAGTCGCGCTGGGGCGGCATGGGAGCGGTCAGAAACGACAGGAAGCCGGCCGCGGTGGTCAGCGAGGTCAGCATCACCGGCAGCCACATTTCGCTCATCGTGGCCACTACGGCCGTCGGTCCGTCGGTGTCCGGGTGTTCCAGAATCTCGTCGTAGTAGCGGCTCAGAATGTGAATCCCGTCCGCCACCCCGATCGCCATCAGGACGACCGGCATCATGGTCGAGATGAAGTACAGCGGAAAGCCGAGCCCGCCCATCAGACCCAGGGTCCAGATCACCGACCCGACCACCACCGCAAACGGCAGCAGTACGCCGCGCAGGCTGCGATAGGTCAGGTACAGCGTCAGCAGCACCACGCCGAGCACCAACGGCAGAAAGGTGGCCATGTCCTGGCGGCCGTAGCGGCCGACCGTGATCTCCATCGCCCCGCGGCCGGCCACATACAGCTGCTCGGGCACGCCGGCGTCGCGTTTGGCCTGGACCATGGCCTCGATGGCGTTATACGCCTCGGCGCGCTGGGCCAGCCCGGCGGTGTTATCCACCGCCGACTCCAGCTTGGCCATGATCAGCAGCCCGGTGCCGTCGCGCGACACCAGCCAATCGACATACATCTCGTTACGAAACAGATTGTTCCGCAGAGCGGCCAGCGCTTCCGGCGTGTCGGGCACGCTTTCCATGAACGGATCGACCGCCATGCCGTCGGCCGTGCCGGTGATATTGTCCATGGTCGCCACACTCGACACGTCCTCGTCGCGCACGGCCTTGATGCCGGGCAGCAGGGCGATCTTTTCGGACAGCTCCTTGACGATGGCCAGGGTGCGCGGGTTGAACACGCCGTTTTCGTCGGGATTCTCGTTCAGCACCCCGACCACGATGTTGTCGCGCATGCCAAAGCGGTCTTCGACCTGTTCCTTGTACATGCTGACCGGGTTGTCGGCCGGCACCATGGCGTCCAGATCGCTCTCAAAGCGCAGATGGTTGCGCAGCTGTCCCCAGGCGAGGACCGAGATGCCCAGGACCAGGGCAATGATCAGCCAGCGCAGGCGGATCACGACCTGAAAGAACGACTTCATGCCGAGGGGGCTCCCTCCTGCTCCCGACCGAAGCCGAGGCCCGCGTCCGGCTCTTGCGGCTCCGGCCGTACGACCACGGGCGAGGTCCTGGCGTACACAAAGCGAGGCTTCCAGGTGTTCAGAATCGCCGGCAACACCGTCATCGACACCAAGAGGCAGGCGCCCATATTCAGCGACAGCATCGCCCCCAGGTAAAAATTGGGCCGAAAGTTTGAGGTCAGGAAAACCAGGAAGCTCGCCGTCACAACCAGCGCATTAAAAAAGATGGCTTTGCCCGAGGTCGCCATCGTCGCGGCGGTAATCTTTTCCGGGTCCGTCAGGCCAGCGCGGACTTTAATCCGATATTTATTCAGGAAGTGGATCGTATAATCGATGCCAATCCCAATCACCATGGAGGCGGTCAGCGATTTGCCAACCTCCAGGGGGATGCCGAGGAGTCCAAGCAGGCCAAAACTGAAAATCATCACCAGACTGATCGGGATGATATTGATCAGCCCGGCGACCCAGGAGCGAAACATGAACGCCGTCAAGGAAAAGACCGCGACCAGGGAGACGACCAGACTCGCCAGCTGGCCGGACACGACCAGTTCGCTGAAACGGGTGGTCAGATAGCCATTGCCGGCAATCCCCAGCCGAAAACCGCTGTTGGTGTCCCAGCCGGTCACCGTCGGCTCAATGCCGGCCAGCCAGCGTCCAAAGCGGATAGACCACGGGTCCCGTGAGCCGGTATCGGCCGTGCCGGTATCGCCCGCCTGCCCAAACTCACGCACGGCAAAGTCTTGCACAATCCCAACCACGCGTTCGATGTCCTGGGTGCTGTCCGAGCGCACATAATCCACGATTTCATCAAAATCGTCCGGGTCGCCAGAGAAGGAATACAGCAACAGGTATTGGGCGACGAGGTCTTGCGAGTCCGGAATCACTTCCATTTCGGGCCGATCCTCGTTCATCACCCGGTTCATGCGTTTGATATACTCGGCTAAGGAGAGCGATCCGCCAACGATAGGGTCTTGTTCGACGACGGTTTGGAGGCGGTCGAGTTGGGCGAGCAGCCCCGGATCTTTGAGCAGATCGGGCTGATGTCCTTCAATCGCGATATACAGCGGCAGATTGCCTTGGAATGTCTCGCCCAAGACGGTATCCGCAATCCGCACCGGACTGTTGGGGTCGGACATCTTGATAAATGAGGTATCGACAAAAATGCGCTGCGCACCAAACAGACACACCAGCATGACACCGGTTGTCACGCCCCACACCACGAGTGGTTTTCGCGCCACGCCGACGCCTAAGCGGGACAGCGTCCGGGCCGCCCAGCCCGTCGCCGCCAGGTCACCACTGCGGCCCATCTGGGCGCGCAAGCCACGGCTGACCTTGACCGGCAGGAGGCTTAACAGGGCCGGAAAAAAGGTGATGGAGAAGACCATCGCGGCCAAGACGCCAATGGAGGTAAAGATGCCGAAATAGCGGATCGGGAGAATGCTGGCGGTCAGGAAGGAGAGAAACCCGGCCGCCGTCGTCAGCGAGGTGAAGACCACCGGCTGCCACATCTCTCGCATCGCGGCGAGGACCGCATCGGCCGAGGAAACGTCCGGGTGTTGCAAGACCTCGTCGTAATAGCGGCTCAGAATATGAATCCCATTTGCCACCCCGACCGCCATCAGGATGACCGGCATCATGGTCGAAATGGAGTACATCGGCACACCCACGGTCGCCATAATGCCTAAGGTCCACATCACGGAGGCGCCGACCACCGCCAAGGGGAGCAAGACGCCGCGCACACTCCGATAGGTAAAATACAGCGTGCCGAGGACAATCACGAGGAAGGTCTCCATGTCCTGCCGCATCCCCTCCTCAAAGGTGACCTCCAGAGCGCCTTGGCCCGCAACATGGAATTCCTCTGGAGCGCCGGCCGCTTTTTTCGCCGCAACCATGTCCCGGATCGTCGTATAAACAGCCATCCGTCTGGCCGTACCCTCGAGAGTCCCTCCGCCAGGCTCCATTTTGGCCGTGATAAGCATCCCGGTACCGTCCTGGGAGACGATCCAATTCACGAACATCGAGTTGTGAAACAGAGCCTGCTGTAATGCGGCGAGTGACTCGGGTGAGTGCGGCACCGTTTCCATGAACGGATCAACGGCCATGCCGTCCGCCGTACCGGTGATATTATCGAGCGTGGCCACACTCGCCACGTCTTCGATGCCGGGCAGCAGGGCGATCTTTTCCGAGAATTCTTTGATCGTGGCCAAGGTCCGTGGATTAAAGACGCCGTTTTCGTCCGGATTTTTATTCAGCACCCCAATAACAATCAGGTCGCGAATACCGAAACGCTCCTCGACCAGGTCGTTATAACTCATAACCGGGTCGTTTTGGGGAATAAAAGCGTCGGCATCGCCCTCAAAGCGGAGCGACTGCACCTGGATCCAGGCCAGGCCGGTACAGGCCAGAACAAGGCCAATGACCAGGAAACGAAAGCGGATGATCAAGCGGAAAAATGAATCCATTCTTACCGTAGCTCCTTATACTTCTGGCACTTCCAAATGGATGTAGATACGAGTGCGTGAGTTCACAGATATCAGGCCTCAGATTCTTGGACGGCCACGAGTCGCGCTTCTTTATTGCCATACACAAAACGCGGTTTAAACCGATTCAAGATCGCCGGCAGGACCGTCATCGAGACGATCAAGCAGGCTCCCATACTGAGAGACAGCATGACACCCAGGTAAAAGAGGGACTCGAAGTTTGAGGTGAGAAAAATCAGGAAGCCGCCGATAACCACGACCGCATTAAAAAAGATGGCCTTGCCGGAGGTGGCCATCGTGG
>JAGWBB010000022.1:0-31514 GCA_021296095.1 Desulfurellaceae bacterium
CGGTCGGACAGGCGCGGGTGCAGGGCGCGTCCTGGCACTGATTGCACCGCGTGACCTGAAAAGCCCGCCGCGCGTTTGGGAAGGTGCCCACGTCGGTGTATTTCACATACGTGCGATTGACCGAGACCGGAACGTGGTTCTCTGATTTGCAGGCCGTACTGCACGCGTGGCAGCCAATACACCTGGTGTGATCAATAAGCTTGGCCCATCTCACTCCGGGTGCTGCCGGGGACGCTTCGCGGGTGGCTGTTTCCATGCGGTGTGCTCCTTCCCGCGCTGCACGTCGGGTCTCGGCTGAGCCGCCACGCTCTCCCAACTTAGGTCTGTGTGGCGCTGCGGTTGAGTTCGCGAAACAGCATGATAAGCGTTCTTCATCTGAGTGAGGCTAACGGTGTAAGCTCTACCATATCTTCTCCACAGACAGAAGGAAAAAGATTGGGGACATACTGTCGAGACTCAGGAGTGAGGTAGGATACGCCTATGAGACTGATCGGCTGCGCGGTAAAAGCCGCCGAGTCGCCGATTGAGCTGGGCAAGACCACCGGCAAGTCCAAAACCTGCCGTCCGCCCGAGAACAAGCCCGACACCGGCATCTTGGCGCGCTGCGGCTCG
The DNA here is from genome assembly GCA_021296095.1 of Desulfurellaceae bacterium. NCBI lineage: Bacteria > Pseudomonadati > Campylobacterota > Desulfurellia > Desulfurellales > Desulfurellaceae > Desulfurellaceae bacterium. Next base: position 613 of record JAGWBB010000022.1, read on the forward strand.
CCGCAGCGGTAGCGAAAGGCTGCCTCGGTTATCACCCTGTGGGAAAGTGAGGGCCCGATTATGACACACCTGCCGACCCAGCCCGCGAGCATATCCGACTGTTACACCGCCCTGGAGGAGCGCATCCTGGCCCGCGATCAGATCGGCGCCAGCGAGGTCTACTACGAGCTGTACCGCCAGGGCCGCCCGCTCGACGAGCTGCTGCTCGAAGCGATCCGGATTCACGGCCCCTATACCCACGTGCCCTACCACGAGCGCATCGACGACGGTTTCGTCAACTTCGTCAACAACGATCACTGTCTGCTCAGCGCCCGGGCCACGCTCAACCTGGTCAGGCTGCTGCCGCCCGAGGCGGCCGGCCTGGCCATGGCCCAGACCATCTGGTACATCCCGACCGGTCTCGACATCTGGAACCAGAAGATTCTCAAGGCGCCGGGCCACTACGCCCGGGGAGCCGAGTTGCCTCCCGGCCCGCCACCCGCGCCGGTGGTGCACTGGCCCGACCAGGAGCCGGACCACCTGGAAGGTCCGCTCCGCGAGCGGCTGGGACACTGGCTGAGCCTGGTGCATCGGGGCCAGGTGCTGGAAGCCTATCGGGTGTTTCTGGGTCTGATGCAAGAGCCGCAGCATCGGCGCGAGGTGCTGGCCGAACTCGTGTTCGCCGGCCTCATCGACGTGCAGGACCGCCTGCTCTACAACCGGTCGTATACCACCGGCCACAAGGGCTATCGGGCGCGCTCCACCGTTGAACTCGGCGACGCCATCGGCTGGGACCGTGCGCAGCCGATTCTGTACGCCGGCGTGCCCGACATGGCGGTCGGCCCGCGCTGGTATTCGACCTATGAGATGGCCTGCAACGCCGTCACGGTCTACATCGAGAACGACAAGATCTCGGCCATTCCCTACGCCGGCACGACCGAGCGCGAGCGCGCCCTTCTGGCCAACGCAAAGCCGATTGATCCGGCCGAGACGCACGACCTCGTACACCGCCTCATCCGCGAGCCCGAACCGGCCGGGATCGAGCGCCTCGCCGAGCTGCTGCGGGCCGGCATCCGTCTGTCCGACCTCCTCGACGCGATTCGGCTCGGCGCCGCCCAGACCGTGCTTGAGACCAGGAACCCGAACAACTTCGCCATGTCTCAACACTGCTACGAATACGTCAGCAGCTTGGGATGGTTTGTGGACAATTTCGACCATCCGCACCGGGTCAAGCTGCTGTTCCTGGCCGCCTCGTTTCTCGAACGCACCGCCCACCATCAGGCTCACACCGGGGACATGCAGCCCGGCGAGATCGAAGCGCCGGCCGGATCGGACCGCCTCACGCCCGAGACGATCCTCGACCGTCTGGAGGCGGCTGCGGTCAGCTTCGATAAGGAGGGCAGCACGGCCTGGACCCGGGCCTATCTCGACTCCGGCGCCGACCGGGCGCGGCTCGTGCAGCGGCTGGCCCTGGCCGCCTGTCGCACCGGCAACGACCCCCATAATCAGGAGATCGCCCAGTGCCTGCTTGAGGACTGTGTGTCGGGTCGGACTGCCGACCCGGACCGGCTGCTGCTGGCCTGTGCCCACCACACCGCCGGCCATCGCAAGTACGGCGATTTCCTGGAGGCCAGTCGGCGCTTCGGGGCAGCCTTCGACCTGCCCGGCTTGCAGGCCTGACGCACGCCGCCCCTAGCTCTGCCCCGACCCGATGGGCTATAAGGACTGACGCGTTGCCAATAAGGAGGACCGTATGGCGGGAGCATTAGACGGAATCAAAGTCCTGGAGCTGACCCGGGTGGGACCTGGGGCGTTCTGCACCATGATGCTGGCGGACATGGGCGCCGAGGTGCTCAAGATCGAGGCGCCGCCGTCGGGCAAACTGGCCGGCTCGGGCGCGTCGCCGACCCCCGATCAGGCCAAGAAGCTGGCCACCAATTTCACCAACCGCAACAAAAAAAGCATCACCCTCAACCTCAAGGAAGCCGCCGGACAGGCCGTCCTGCAAGACCTGGCCAAAGACCATGACGTGCTGGTCGAGGGCTTTCGACCCGGGGTGATGGGGCGCCTGGGCGGCGATTACGACACGCTCAGCCAGCTCAACCCGCGCCTGGTGTACTGCTCGCTGAGCGGCTTTGGCCAGGACGGGCCGTACCGGGACTATCCGGCCCACGACCTGAACTATCTGGCCCTCAGCGGGGTGCTCAACCTGATCGGTCAGCCCGAGGGGCCGCCGGCCATTCCGCTCAATATCATCGCCGACTACGCCGGGGCGTCCATGCACGGCGTGACCGGCATCATGTTTGCGCTGTTCGCCCGGGAGCGCACCGGCAAGGGCCAGCTGGTCGACGTGTCCTACCTCGACACCACCATCTCCCTGCTGGCGGCCACGCCCAATGTGCGCGACTATTTTGCCGACGGAACCATGCCGGGCCGGGGCAAGGGCGTTTTTGGCGGCGGGTTTGCCTACTACAGCGTCTACAACACCAAAGACAACAAGCAGCTCAGCATCGGCTGTACCGAGCCGTGGCTGTGGAACAACCTGTGTGACGCGCTGGACCGCCCGGACTGGAAAGACTGCGGCATGAAGGCTGGCGACTTCTCGCAAACCACGACCGAGCGGCACCAGCAGGTGCGCCAGGAACTCCAGGCCGTGCTGATGACCAAAACCTGCGACGAGTGGTATGACTTTTTGACCAAGGCCGACGTGTGTGTGGGCAAGGTCTACGACGTGCCGGAGGTCTTTGACGATCCCCAGGTCCGCCACCGTCAGATGGCGGTCGAACTCGACCACCCCCAGGCCGGCAAGGTGACCCAGGCCGGCGTTGCGGTCAAGCTGTCCGACACCCCGGGCTCCATCCGCTCCTTTGCCCCGTCAATCGGTCAGCATACCCAGGAAGTGCTGGACAGCCTGGGCTATAGCGCGGACAAAATCGCCGCGCTGCGCGACAAACGGGTGGTGTGAGAGACCGGAGGGGCAGGCCCCGTGCCTGCCCTCCCCGCCTCGCCCCGGCGGCCACAAGGCGGATCGCATCGCCGCGTCATACAAGAAACGGCTCGTGTCAGAAGGCTGAGCAATGCGCCTCCGCTTCGACCTCGGCACTGTGGTGGTGGACGAGCCGCCGCACGACTTCCAGGCGCCGCCCTTCCTGCACTGGGACGGCCGGGTTGACCGCTGGCGGGCCCAGGCCCACCACTATCGTTCGCTGCTCGAACACCTCAAAGGGACCGGCCTTGAATGCCGCAACGCAGCCCCGGCCTATCCGACGCTGACACTCAGCAGCCGTCTTGAACACGACCCGCATCCGTTTCAGACCGAGGCCCTGGCCGCCTGGCAGCGGGCCGCACGACGGGGGGTGGTTGTCCTGCCGACCGGCGCGGGTAAGAGCCAGGTCGGCCAGATGGCGATTGCCAGCGTGCAGCGCGGGACTCTGGTGGTTGCCCCGACCATCGACCTCATGAACCAGTGGTATGACCTGCTGTGCGCAGCCTTCGGCGAAGACATCGGGCTGATCGGCGGTGGCTATTACGAGCCCCAGGCCCTGACCGTCACCACCTACGACAGCGCCTACCGCCACATGGACCGCCTCGGCAACCGCTGGGGGCTGGTGATTTTTGACGAGTGTCACCATTTGCCGGGCGAGATGTACAGCCACGCCGCCCAGATGTGTCTGGCCCCGTATCGGCTGGGGCTGACCGCCACCCCGGAGCGGGCCGACGGCCGACACGTCCTGCTCGACGATCTGATCGGCCCCCAGGTGTACGCCAAGGGCATCAAGGAGCTGTCCGGGGAGTATCTGGCCGACTATGTGACCGAGCGCATCACCGTGCACCTGACCCCGGAGGAGGAGGCCGAGTACCGTCAGGCCAGAGGCCGGTTTTACGACTTCATTGTCGATCACGGCATTGTGCTGGACGGCCTGGCCGGCTGGCACCGCTTCATCCGCGAGAGTGCCCGTAGCCGCAAGGGCCGCCAGGCTCTGCTGGCCCACCAGCGCTCAAAGAAACTGGCCCTGGGCACCTCGGCCAAGCTCCGCACCCTGGACTTCCTGCTCAAAAAACACGCCCGGGAACGGACGCTCATCTTTACCAGCGATAACGATACGGTGTATGCGATTTCGGCCGCGTTTTTGATTCCGGCCATCACCCACCACACCCCGACCAAGGAGCGCAAGGCCATTCTGGAAGGCTTTAACCGGGGCGACTACCTGGCCCTGGCCACCTCAAAAGTCTTGAACGAGGGCGTCAACGTGCCGGAGGCGAGTGTGGCGGTCATTCTGTCCGGCTCGGGCTCGACCCGGGAACACGTCCAGCGGCTGGGCCGGGTCTTGCGTAAACGCGAGGGCAAACAGGCTGTGCTGTACGAGGTCATCACCGCCGGCACGGTCGAAGAGGGCATCAGCCGGCGACGGCGGCAACACGCAGCGTATCAAAATGACGAACGCTGAATACTGGACGCGCTGTCGGGGCTTTAGCCAGCGCGGAGAATGGCGGGAACAACACACAAGACCGCCCTAAAAGTTATTGAGCGCTATTGCATATTTGTCTATCTTCACCTGACCGGTCGTCGTGCCCACCGCCTGACCAGAATTTCCCGATGAGGATTTCTAAACGGATATATCATGAAGCTCTTGGAACTTGAGGTGAAGCGGTTTCGCAGTCTGCGTGACGGGTGTATCGAACTCGGCGGCCTCAATTTGTTCATCGGTGCCAACGCCTCCGGTAAGAGCACGATACTCGACGTGCTCCGCTTTCTCCATGAAGTAGTCCAGATGGGTACCTTTGAGGGACCACTGTTTTCGCGAGGCGGCATCCTCAATCTTGCCTGGAAGGGGGAACAGGCAAACCAGATCGACTTGACGCTAACCCTGAAAGACGACGACAACGAAGAGACACTAGAGTGGGCTGTGCAACTCTCCCGGAAGAGCTATCCGTTCCATGTCTGGGAACAGGTACGCCAGATGTCCGAGAAAAATCCGCCACAAACGTTACTGGAGGCTGAGAGCGGAAAGGGATGGTGGTGGTCTGAGGACAGGCGGCGAGTCAAACTGCAACAATCCCCGACATCGTGTGCGCTTACGGCGGCGGCGGCAGATGCGTCCTTTCCAGCCCGCACCATTGCCGATTTCGTGCGCCGATGGGGGTTCTTCGACCCGAATCCCTTCCTGCTTCGCCGCGACTGGACCGGATTGGACTCCGGCCGGTTTGATCACTATGGCCGCAACCTGGGCGAGACCCTCTATGCCCTCTATAACTCATCGCCCGATACCCTGGAAAAGATTCGGTCAGCGACTGAGGATATCCTAGGGCTCCCCGAACGGATCAACCCACAGGAATCAGAAGAGCGCTTCTACTTCACGCAGAAAGAACCGGGACTCCAGTTTCCGGTGCACCAGATGGGCGTCTCCAGCGGGACATTGCGTATGCTGGCCTTGATGACCGCACTCCTCGGAGAATCAGAAGCGAACGTGATCGGCATTGAGGAGCCGGAGAACTATGTCCACCCGACTGCGCTGTCCGCTTTTGTCGAGTACCTGCTGCACGCACAAGGGCGGGTCCAACTCATGGTGACGACACACTCTCCTTTACTGCTCGACCTGTTGAACGATCCGTCGGTCGTCTACGTCGTGCAACGGAGCCCCCAGGCAGGAACAACCGTAACGAGGCAAGCGGACCCTGACGGAGTTCGCAAGGCCCTGGAGGCCTCCGGCTTCGGCCTCGGAGAGTATTACCAGACCAAAGGCTTCGGAGCGCCCTGAAATGGCCAAGAACGTGCTCGTCATTGCCTCAGGGGAAACCGAGCGCCGCTCACTTCGGCACTTGGTGGAACATCTGAAGGGGCAGGGTACGTCGGTATCTGAGGTGTCTATTCCGCCGAACAACAAGGTCCTCAATGCCGAGATGGCAGAGAAGCTCATCAAGTCCGCCTGGTACGCCGATCCCGCGCCGGACAAGATTGTGCTGCTTGTCGATGTCGATGGGAAGTTACCCGAAGAGGTGGTTTCGTCAATGAGGAATCGACTTGCCGACCGGCTGCCTGCTGAGATTCGTGCAAAGGTGCAGTATGCATACGCGCAGTGGCATCTCGAAGCCTGGTATTTTGCCGATGCAGAGAAGCTCCGCATATATCTCGGACGCAATTTGGGAAGTGTCGATACTTCAAAACCGGATGAGATACAGAATCCAAAGCACCATCTGAAGCAGTTGCTCGATAAGCCGTATACGGCTCGTGTCTCAGAGCAGATCGCACTCCGCCTGGACGGCCAAACCATCGCACTTCGCAGTCCGAGCTTCAGAGGTTTTTTGGACGCGGCTTTGAACGGAGCGGGAACTGGAGAGGAGCGAAATACCCAGCAAGCCCAGGAGGAAGGACCGGGAGTCGGACAGCAAACCAGAAGAAGAGTGGTTCCATGAGGCCCCGTCCTCTCGCTCTCCCAAACTCGACACAAGCCGCTTACGAGCGGCGCCCCAGAGCCCGTCTGGTCTCCCTGACCACAAGGGGCGCCAGAAACACCACGGCGATCAGATTCGGCACCGCCATCAGCCCGTTCAGCGTATCGGCCAGACTCCACACCAGCTGCAGGCCGCCAATCGCCCCGACGTACAGAAAGCCCAGAAACACCAGGCGGTAGGGCAGGACTATCCAGCCACCGAACAGGTAGGCCCAGGCCGTCTCCCCATAAAAGCTCCAGGTCAGCATCGTGCTGTAGGCAAACAGCACCAGACAGGCCAGCACCAGGGGCCCGCCAACGCCCGGCAGGCCACGCGCAAACGCAGCTGCGGCCAGCCCCGAGGCGGGAATGTCGGGCTCGCCCAACACGCCGGTCACCAGGATGACCAGCCCGGTCATGCTGGCCACGATCAGGGTATCCACGCTCACCTCCCAGATGCCCCACAAGCCCTGTCCGACCGGCGTATTCTTGGCCTGGGCATGGATGATGGAGGCCGAGCCGAGACCCGCCTCGTTGGAAAAAATGCCCCGCGCCACCCCGTAGCGGATCGCCGCGCCCAGGCTGGCGCCGGCCCAGGCGCCGAGCGGGGCGGCCGGTTGGACCGCGTGGCTGATGATCGTCAGCACCGCCCCGGGCACGGCCGAGGCGTGCAGGAGCAGAATGACGCTGCCGCCCAGCAGATACAGCAGCGCCATGCTCGGCACCAGGTACTCGGCGGTCTGACCGATCCGTTTCACCCCGCCCAGAATCACAATCGCCACCCCGACCACGACCACAATGCCGGTCAGCGTGGGGGAGACGGCAAAGCTCTGGCTGACGCTGGTCGCAATGGTGTTGGCCTGGACCATATTGCCGATGCCGAGAGCCGCCACCCCGGTCAGAAAGGCATACACCCCGGCCAGCCAGCCCTGGCCGAGGCCGTCGGTGATGTAGTACATCGGCCCGCCGGCCACCTGGCCGTTCGTCGTGCGGCGGTAGTACAGGCCCAGGACGACCTCGCTGAATTTGGTCGCCATGCCGACCGCAGCCGTCATCCACATCCAGAACAGCGCGCCGGGTCCGCCCAGGGCCAGGGCCGTGCTCACCCCGGCGATATTGCCGACCCCGACCGTGGCGGCCATGGCCGAGCTGACAGCCTGAAACGCGCTCAGCTCGCCGTCCTGCTGCTGGGTTCGAGACGCCAGAAAACGGCCAAACGTCGTCCGCCAGATAAAAACGAAGTGGGTGAACTGCAGAAAGCCGAGCCTGACACTCAGGTACAGGCCGGTTCCGATCAGCAGGACCATGAGCGGTGGCCCCCACACCACGGCGTTGACCGCCGAGTTGATCTCGTCGATTCTGCTCAGCATACAACTCCCTCCCTGTCCGGGGCCGACCTTACACCATAGCGCCGCCGGACACCAAGCCGCTCCCGCCGCAGACCGCTGGGGCAGACAAGCCGGGGGATTTCTGAAAGACATACCGGCATGCTTCACCCTGCGGTGCTGACCCTGTCACTGGCCGTTTTCGCCACCATGCTGGGCAACTGCATGGTCATGTCCTTCCTGCCCATCTATGTCCAGCAGTTTGGTTTCGGCGAGCTGGGGGCGGGCCTGCTGTTCAGCGTCCACGCCGCCACCCGGACGCTGATCCTGCCCTTTACCGGCCGCCTGTCCGACCGCTGGGAGCGAAAATATTTCCTGCTGGCCGGCCTGTTCTTTTACACCGTCACCTCGTTTGCCTACCTGCCGGCCGATACGGTCGCCAGCTTCATCCTAATCATGATCGTCCACGGCACGGCCACCGCCATCATGCACCCGGTGGCCATGGCCTATGTCGGCGACCTGGCCCCCGCCGGACAGGAGGGCCGCTACAGCGGCTCGCTCAACACGGCCATGCTGGGCGGGGTTGCAGGCGGACCGCTGCTGGGCGGGATCATCAAAGACGTGTGGGGCATGCCGGCCAACTTTCTGATCATGGGCGGCCTGAGCCTGGCCGCCCTGGTGGCCCTGACAGCGTTCCTGCCGCGCATCGCCGGCAGCGCCAATGCGAGGCGCCCCGCCGTTGCCTTCCGCAGCCTGTTCGCCTCCAAGCCTCTTGTCGGCATGGCCTGTTTTCGTTTTTCCTACGCCCTGACCAACGCCCTGACCTGGGTCTTTCTGCCCCTGCTGGCGACCCGTCTGCTGCCGCTCAGTACGACCGAGGTCGGCGTCCTGATTTCCCTGAACGTCATCGTCAGCGCTCTGCTCCAGACCCCGTGCGGGCGGCTGGCCGACCGAGTGAACAAAGCCTATCTGATCGCCCTGGGCGGACTCGGGGGGGCGCTGGGCCTGGCCGTGTTCCCGTTTGCCGGGGAGTTCTGGCATCTGTTGGTGCTGAATATCTGGGTCGGCGCCATGTACGGGCTGGCTTTTCCGTCCCATACCGCGCTGGCCATGGAACACGGCCAGCGCTACGGCATGGGGACGGTCATGAGTCTGCTGATGATGGCCCACGGGGTCGGCATGATGGTCGGACCGGCCGTGTTCGGCAGCCTGGCCAGTCAGTCCGGCCTGGCCGGCGCCTTCTGGATCGGCGGGTTTGCGGGGGCGGTGCTGATTGTTGTGTGCGCCGTCCTGGTCAACAGCCCGGACCTGCCGCACTCAGCCACCCGGCCCGCGTCCGGCACCCAGCCGGCCGTTGCCGACTGAAGAGCCCACCCCGCTCAGGAGAAGGTAATCACGCTGCGCGCCACCGCGCCCTGCTTGAGCAGGTCGTAGGCCTGGTTGACCTGTTCGAGCGGCAGCGTCTTTGAGACCAGCTCGTCGATCTTCAGCCGGCCGTCCATATACATGTCGATCAGGCGGGGCATATCAACCCGCGGCCGGGTCGAGCCGTAGTACGAGCCCTGCAACTTCTTCTCCATCATCATGAAGACGTTGGGGTTGAGCGAGATGCGCGAGCCGTCGGGCGAGACGCCGACAATCGTGCAGGTCCCCCCCCGGGCGGTCATCTTGAAGGCCAGCTCAATCGTCTTGGGCGTGCTGATGACCTCAAAGCCGTAGTCCACCCCGCGTCCCTGGGTCAGCTCCAGCACGGCCGGCAAGGCGTCGTCCTGAGACGGGTTGACGCTGTGGGTGGCGCCAAAGGTTTTGGCGAATTCGAGCTTGTTGTCGAGCAGGTCCACCGCAATGATCTGGCGCGCGCCGGCAATCGCCGCGCCCTGAATCACGTTCAGGCCGACCCCGCCGCAGCCGATGACGGCGACCGTGCTGCCCGGCTGGACCTGGGCGGTATTAATCGCCGCCCCGACCCCGGTCATGGTCCCGCAGCCGACAAAACAGGCCCGGTCCAAGGGCACGTCGTCGCGGATCTTGATCGCGCAGCTCTCGTGTACGACCGTCTCTTCGGCAAAAGACGCGGTAAAGGCAAAGTGATGGATGTCGGCTCCGTTTTTGTGCAAACGGGTCGTACCGTCAATCAGTACGCCGGCGGTCTTGGGCCGGGTTTCGCACAGGTGCGGGCTGCCCTGGGTGCAGTAGAAGCAGGTGCCGCATACCGGGTTGAAAGACAGCACGACGTGGTCGCCCTCCTTGACCGAGGTCACCCCGGCGCCGACTTCCTCGACCACCCCGGCCCCCTCGTGGCCCAGGACCATGGGCAGGGGTTGACGCATGTCGCCGGTCATCACGTGCAGGTCGCTGTGGCAGGCGCCGTTGGCCGCGACGCGGACCTTGACCTCGCCGGCTTGTGGCGGATCGAGCTGTAAATCCTCAACGACCAGGGGTGTGCCAGGCTCGTACAAAACGGCAGCTTTCATAGTCTATGGTCTCCTTTCGTGGCCGCAATGGTACGTCAATTGCCCGCCTCCCGCCAGAGGCGGACAGGCGCACCAGCGTTGCCGCAGCCGCCGTGCCGAGTAACTCCGCGCGGGCAGTCACAGCTCAGCGGTGTGGGCCGCGAACCGGATCTGGCGTCGAGCCGTCAGGACGGGACGCGCGTGGCGTGGCCGTGTCGTCGAGCACCCGGTACACCCTCGTGTCCCGATCCGCGTACACTCGTTCCATGCGGGGGTCGCGGTCGGCATGCCTGTCTGCTGTCCAGTTGTGGCAGGCACCCGGCGCGGATAGATTCTGTGCGATGAAAAAACGCCTCGGACGAAAGTTCTCCTTCGGGATCGTCTCGATCCTTCTGCTGGGGGGGACGGCGTGGACCGCGCCCCTCGACGGTCCGACCGTGTATGAAGGGGCGTGTGAGAGCTGTCACGGCAAAGATGGACGGGGGTCACCCGAAGGCACCGCGCTGAGCGTCCCCCTGCCGGATTTCACCGACTGCTCGGTCAGCAGCCGCGAGCCAACCAGCGGCTGGACCTCTGTCATCGCCAACGGTGGCGCCTTCATGGGACTCTCGGATCAAATGCCCGCCTTTGGTGGGGTGCTGAGCCCGGAAGAAATCCAGACCGTCCTCACCTATGTCCGTAATTTTTGTCAGGAACAAGGCGGGCCGTCCGGGGACCTGAATTTCCGCCAGCTCTTCTTCACCGCCAAGGCGTTTCCGGAGAATGAAGCGGTCCTCAAACAGGAATTCATCAACGGCAAGCACGGGACAACAACGTGGACCACCACGCTCTCGTATGAGCGACGGCTCGGGACGCGCGGGCAGTGGGAACTCAGCCTGCCGTATCGCGTCACAGAAACCCGAGACAGAACGACGGCTGGTCCGGGCGACCTCGCCCTGGCCTACAAACACGTCCTGTCTACCCACACGACCGCCCGCGCGCTCACGGCGGCCGCCCTCGAAGTCGTGCTGCCTTCCGGCGACCGCGACCGAGGGCTCGGCGATGGCACGCTCACGTTCGAGCCGTCCTTGTTAAGCGGAATTGCGCTCCGCCAGTTTGTGTTCCAAAACCAGATCCAGGCGACGCTGCCGCTCGACGCGGATCGCGCCGAGCGGCAGATGCGCTACCGGCTCGGCGGGAGTTATCTGACCTCGTCGTTCAAGCGCGGCCTCGTGCCCAGCCTTGAGGTCGAGTTTCGTCATAACCTGCAAGGCGAGAGCGACGGGGTTCTCCTCCTGACCCCGCAACTCTATACCGGCCTGCGTTTTCGCGGCCACGTGGCCCTGCGGATTGGCACCCAGGTCCCCGTAGCTGGGACGGCCCCCTTTGACTACCGTGTCGGCGCCGCCCTTGTCTGGGACTATCTTGAGGGCGAGCTGTGGTGAACGCCTCGGCCGCATCCTGCACCGTTCCCGTTAATCTCCACCCGCTCCCGGACAGGGCGAAGCAAACCGTCGATGTCGAGACAGGGGCTTCGTGAGAACAATCCCAAGAGACCGGTCTGGGGCGTGAGCGGTCAGGACGGGACGCGCGGCTCCACGCGAACCGTGATCACGTCGGTGTCGTGGTACTGCTGGTGGCGCACCGACGAGGCGTAATAGCGCAGTAAGCGCAGCGACAGCTCTTCCTCGGCCGGCACGCCGGCGGCATGGTCGCCGAGCAGCGCGACCTGATCCTCAAGATTCGTCTCATCGGTCGCGGCAATGAACTCCAGTTCGACCGCGTCGTGGTCGGCGCGCGCGATCAGCAGCAGGTAGCGCTCCGTCCCCCCGTCCTGATCGCGCCGGATGAGGGTCAGCAGGGTCTCCTCACCGACCGCGCGCAGCCGGGTGCTCATCTCGCCGCTCCAGCCCAGACCGCCGGCGAAGTCCGACAGAAAGGTGTCGATGGGCGGGGCGGCGGCGGTATCCAGGGCGACCCTGATGCGCCCCCGGCGCGCGCTCGTCGCGTCCACAAACAGCATCAGGAAGATGACGCTCAGGCCGCCGACGGTCATCGCGTTCCCGAACAGTTCGCTCAACGCGCCCTGGAAGTATTCGGGGAAGATCCAGTCGAGCTGAAACGCGACCACGAGCCAGAAGGCCAGGCCGACCACGAACCCCTTGCGGTAGTCGAGCCCGTCCTGAAACAGGATGCGCATACCCATGACAAAAAGGATGGACATCACCACCATGAAGTAGGCCGCCACCACCGGGTTGGGGATGGCCATCACCACGGCCACCGCCTTGGGCAGAAAGGCCAGGACGACAAAGATGACCCCGACACACGCCCCGACCCAGCGGGCGGTCACGCCGGTGAGTTCAGCGACCGAGATGCTGGTCGCATAGGTCGTGTTGGGCACCGTGCCGGCCAGACCGGACAGGAGATTGCCGAGGCCGTCGGCGTTCAGTGCGCCCTGGATAGAACGGAAGTCAATGGCCCGCGGCCGGCGCCACGAAACCTGCTGGATGGCGATAGCGTCGCCAATCGTGTCCAGGGCGCCGATCAGCGTCACGAACACGAAGGCCGGCATCAGCGCCCAGAAGGTCGGGCCGAAGCTGAGGTCGAGCCCGGGCCAGGCTACCGAGGGCAGGCCGATCCAGGCAGCCTCCAGGATGCGGGTGGTGTCGTAAATGCCGAAGACCAGGCCGCCGATCAGACTGCCGGCGGCGATGCCGATGACCGGCGCCCACAACCGCCACGCGCCGACGCAGCGCAGCGCCATCGCCACGATCACCGCCAGGGTCACACCCGCGCTGACCGGCGCGGCCGCCGCCGAGGCGCCAGCCGGCACCTCGGCGATCTTGCTCATGATGAGCGGGCCGATGGTTATCGGGATCAGCATCAGCACGGTGCCGGCCACCGTCGGGGTGAAGACCCGTCGGAACAGCGACAGCTTGGCCGCAATGGAAAACTGGCACAGCGACGTGATGATGATCAGGACCGCCAGCAGTCCCGGCCCGCCCTGTTCGAGCGCCGACACACACGGCCAGAAAGGCGCTGCTGCTGCCCATGATCAGAATATAGCCCGCACCGATACGTCCGATACGAGTGGCCTGTATGACGGTTGTCAGCCCACAGATCACCAGCGCGGCAAACACCGCCCATGACAGATACGCCTCACCGCCGCCCGCAGCTCTGATCATGATGACCGGTGTCAGCACGATGCCGGCGGCAATGAGCAGGGCGTACTGGAATCCCAGCCCAATGCCGAGCGCGAGGGGGGGACGTTCGTCGGGCTCGTACAGAATCTCTGCATGGGCGTGAGCGGTCTGGGGTTCCATCCTTCCTCCTCACAAAGGCACAATGCTACGGGAATCGCCCTACTCCCGCCAGTGGTCTGCCGCCGTGCAGGAGTTGCCAAAGCCCCACCAGTCAGGCAAAAAGGAGCGTATCTCACAAAAGGAGGAAGGCCATGGTCACCTTAACCGCCAAGCTGAAGATCAAAGAGGGAAAAGAGGGAGAGTTTGAGGCCACTATGCGGGACAAGGTCGTTGCCGAGGTACGCAAAGAACCCGGCAATCACGCCTATACGTTCTGCAAGTCCAAGAAAGACCCCCGGGTTTTCATGTTCTACGAAGAGTATACGGATGACGCCGCGTTTGAGGCCCACCGCAAACATCTGGGAGAACTCGGCGTCGACCTGCGCGCCCTGCTCGACGGCGCCCCGGAGCTGGAGTTCTACGACAAAATCGCCGAGTAGGAGTGGTGCCGTCAGACCCTTACCCCAACCCTCTCCCAGAGGGAGAGGGGGAAAGCCCTGTGGAGCCGTCCCGACGGGGCACCAGGTGTAGCCTATGACAATGATCGAGGTTCCTGACGGTCTCATGCACAGAGAGATCGAGGTCGGAAGGTTTGCGGTCACGGCCGACGACATCCGGGTCTTTGCCGAGGCCGTCGACGACCTGAACCCGCTGTATCTGGACCCCGAGGCCGCCCGCCAGGCCGGCTACCCGAACGTCATCGCTCCCCCGACCTACTGCCTGCACATGCGGGGCGGCAAAATTGTCCCCGAGGTGCCGCTGGCCCCGGGCCTGGCCAGCCTGTACGCCGGCCAGGAGTTCGAGTTTCGCGACGAACTCTATGCCGGCCGGACGTATACGGTCACGGCTCGGCTGGCCGAGGTGTACGAGAAGACCGGCCGCAGCGGGCCGCTCGGGGTCATCGTCCGCGAGATGCTGGTCAAAGATGACGGCGGCAGCACGGTGATGATTCTGCGCGAACGCCAGATGGTCCGCTCGCCGAACAAGAAGATCTGAACCAAGAAGATCCGAATATGGACAGCCCCCCTCCCCTCGCCTTCGACGCGGTTGAGTTCGGCGATGAGATCGGCCCCGTCGCCTGGGTGCCGACCACCGATATCGTCCGGCGCTATGCTGCCGCGACAGGGGTGACGGACCGGCGCTTCATCGATCCCGACCGGGCGCGCCAGGTCGGCTTTGCCAAGCCGATTGTGCCGGGCCCGCTGAGCGCCTCCTTTCTGGCCAGGGTTCTCAGGAATCATTTTGTCGGCTGGCGTATCCGCATGCTGAACACCAGCTTTCGTACCCCGGTCGCCCACGGCGACCGGCTGAGCTGCTGGGGTATGGTGACCGAGAAAAAACTGGAAGACGGCGTCGGCTCGGTGGACTGTGACGTGGTGATAGAAAACCAGAACGGCGACCGGGTGATCGTTGGCACAGCGATCCTGAGCTGCCGGGTCCAGGCCTGAATCCATCTCCAGCCCGTGGTCTGGGCGCGCGGAGGAAAACGGGATGCACATCGCCTTAGACCCGTGGGGCAGTGATTATGCCGGCCAGGTGTCGGTGCCGCACGAGGCCGACGGGGCGGACACCACGGTCCAGGCTCTGGAAGAACCGATTGAGCCCGGCCCGTGGCAGGCCCACCGTCCCCAGCCGACCAACCTGCCGGCCATGACCGCGATGGTCGATGGGGTCATGCGCACCGACGCCCGGGCCGTGGTGAGTCAGGGCCAGAGCCGTTTTCTGGGGCTGTTCTGTTCGCTGGCCGGCGGGGCGGTGGTGCTTGACCAACAGGTCAGCATTGCCGACATCCGCATCAAACGCCTGTTCATCACCGGCAGCGGCCAGTCCGGGCCGAACACCATTCCCGTCCCGGCCGGCACCAGCCCCCCCCTCAGCTACGCCAGCCTCAGCTCTGCGGCCACTACCCCGGACAAACTCGGCGAGGCGCTGATGAACGAAATGCGCCAGACCGAATCGGCCATTGCCGAGCGCTTGTCGGGGCCGGACAGCCTGATTCTGGCCGACGGCAACCTGACCTATATCGGCGGCAGCTCCTCGGTCGTCGGGGTCATCAAATCGATCCACCGCATGTATCTGTCGAGCCAGCGAACACAGATTTTGGAACAGCTTCAGCCGGGTGAGCGAACGCCCCTGTTTCGGATTCAGGGCGGCACCAAGCGGGAGAGCTACGACGTGTTCTCGTGCTATCTGCGCCTGACCCAGCCGCGCCCGATTGAGCACGCCTTTGCCGGCCTAGTGCGGATCGAGGTCAAAGCCTCGCTTGGCCCGCACAAGGCAATCGGGCTGCTCGATCAGGCCAGCCTCAAGGTCTTTGGCCTGGCTTCGCGGGCGCCCAAGGATCCCCGCGCGCCGCAAAACCTGCTGCCGGTCGGCGGCCTCGAACGTCAGCTGCGGCGCCGGCTGGGCGACCCGCAACTGGTTCGCCGGGGGATTGAAAAAGCCCTGCTGCGTGGCCAGCAGGGCTTATAAAGGACACACACTATGGGCAGAGTCATCGGCACCCAGGACGCCACCCCGCTGGAGTTCTGGGTCTTGCTGGAAGAGGGCGAAGCCGTTCAGGTCGACGAGGCGGTGGTGGTCGAAACCGACTCGCCACAGGGTCCGCTCAAACTGTTCGGCATGGTGGACATGATCCGTTCACGCCACCAGGGCTCGACCTTTGACTCGGATGTGGTTGAGGCCGAGAACGGCCTGCCGGTCGAACTGTCGGTTGCCGCCCATGTCAAAGTCACCCGCCTGATCCCCGAGTACTATTATCCCCCGCTGCCGGGCAATACGGTCCGCACGGTCAAGGATGACGAGTTCGCCCAAGCCCTGTTCATGGACAAGATGGAGCGCAAGTTCCCGATTGGCCTGTCTTTGTCCGGCAAAGAGGTGGTGTACGGCAACCTCGACTTTCTGAACGGCCGCAAAGGCGCGCATATGAATATCAGCGGCGTGTCGGGCATTGCGACCAAGACGACCTACGCGACGTTTCTGTTGCACAGCCTGCTGCACTGCGGGCAGCTGAGCGACGCGAAAAATACCCACGCCATTATCTTTAATGTCAAAGGCGAGGACCTGCTGTTCCTGGACAAAGCCAGCAATGCCATCGATGTCGAAGACGAGACCCTGTACGCAAAAATGGGCCTGCCGGCCGCGCCGTTTGATTCGGTCCAGTTCTATGTGCCACCGACGGAAAACGCGCGGGGGCCGCTCATGCCCAAGGTCGGCTCGCGCCGGGCCGACGAGGTCACGCCCTACTTCTGGACCGTCCGGGATTTTTGCCAGCAGCGCCTGCTGCGCTATCTGTTTTCTGAAGGCGGGGAAGATGCCTCACTGCTATCGGCCCTGACCTACCAGGTTGAACGGAAACTTCTTGAAGCCGCCGAAGACGCCAAGAAAGACGGCCCGGGTCCGGGCGTGTTTCTGCCGCTTGGCCAAGAAGAGGAAAGCAACGGGGAGGGAAGCGCGGCGCCTGTGACCGAGATTCGCGATTTCCCGACCCTTCTGCGAGCGATGGAGACGGCGGCGAGTGCAACCAGCCACTCGCCAGGTACGGTCGGCGCGTTCATGCGCCGTCTGTACAGCGCAGAAGATAAGGTCTCGTATCTGATCCGCGACCCCGAGGACGCCGACGCGACCCGGCACGCGATCAACTGGCGCAACAGGCAGGTGACCGTGGTCAGCCTGAGCGGACTGTACGAGGTCGGCAAGAGCTTTGTGGTCGGCTCGGTGCTGCAACAGATCCAGCAAGAAAAAGAAGCCACCGGCTCGGCCGAGCCGCTGTGTTTCATCGTCGTCGATGAACTGAACCGCTACGCCCCACGCGACGGCTGGTCGCCGATCCGCGAGCGGCTGCTGGAAATTGCCGAGCGCGGGCGGTCGAGCGGCACAATCCTGATCGGCGCCCAGCAGACGGCATCCGAGGTCGAGCGCCGGATTGTGGCCAACCCCGCCTTTCGGATTGTCGGCCGGCTGGATGCGGCCGAGGCCGAGCGCGCCGAGTACGGTTTTCTGCCGCCAAGCCTGCGCCAACGGGCGGCCATTCTGACATCCGGGCGGATGATTGTCTCTCAGCCCGACATCCCGACCCCGGTCCCGATTCTGTTTCCGATGCCGGCCTGGGCGACCCGGGCCGAGGAGCAGAGACTGCCCAAGCCGAACCTGAAACTGGCCCGGGTCCGGGAAAGCGAATATTAGGGAGCATGAAGTTTCTGCATACCTCGGACTGGCACGTCGGCCGCACGATTCGCAATCGCTCGCGGATGGATGAGCACCGGGCCGTGTTTGCCGACATCGTCGATATTGCCAAACGCGAGCAGGTCGATGCCGTGCTGGTCACCGGCGATATCTTTCATGAAAAGCGCCCGCCGCTTGCCGCCGAGGAGCTGGTGGCCCGCACTCTGGCCCAATTCGCCGGCGAGAATATCGTGTCCGTTGTCATTCCCGGCAACCACGATGACGCCGCCCGCCTGCGCACCCTGAAACCGCTGGGTGACTTGCTCCACGCGTACATGGTGACAGACCTGAGTGCCGACCCGTCGGAGCTGATTGTCGCCGTTCCGCAGCGGACCGGAGGGGAGCGGGCGCTGGTGAGCTGTCTGCCCTACCTGCACCCCCACCAGGTTCTCACTGCGGCCGAAGGGGCCGACAGAAGCGAGAGCGAACGCCTGAGCGCCTACCAGAGCATGGTCCAGAGCTATCTGGAAGAATTGGAAAAAGAGACCCTGCGGATGGACCGCAATGCGGTATCCATCGTGCTGGCCCATGCTCATGTTTCGGGCACGGAGTTTGGCGGAGGAGAATGGCGCTCGAGTGTCTTTCCGATTGATCCCGGGATTTTGCCCGGCCGGGTGCACTATGTGGCCCTGGGGCATATGCATCAGCCTCAGCAGGTGCCCGGGACACGGGCGCAGGCACGCTATGCCGGCTCGATCCTGCAAATGGATTTTGGCGAGCGCGGCCAGCAAAAAAGCGTGTGTCTCATCGAGGTCCACCCGGGCAAACCCGCCGAAGTCTCGCTGATTGAGCTGACGACGGGCAAGGCCCTGCTGCGGCGGACGGGAACCGCCCAGGAAATCCTGTCGCAGGCGGACGAGTTCACCAATGCCTGGGTTGAAGTCGTCCTCAAGCCGGAAGGTCAAACGTCCGAGTTGATCGAACACATCCGGGCTCTGCCTGGCGTGGTGTCGCTGCGGTTCGAGGACGCGCAAGCGAGCGAGGCAGAAAACGGGCCGGTGCAAAACCCGAGTGAGCGTCCCGCAGCCGAGCTGTTCAGCGACTATTACAAGTCGAGCCGCAGCGCCGAGCCCGAGCCGCAGCTCGTGGCCCTGTTTGAACGACTGTACCGAGAGGTCAGTACCGCTCGGGACGAACCGTTATAAATCGCTATCTGCTCCCTCTCCCCTTGAGGGAGAGGGCTGGGGTGAGGGGGACGGAAGGCGATTTCATTCACCCTCCCCTCTTGGGTATGACTATGCGCCCCCAAAAGCTCAGCCTCAAAAATTTCATGCCCTTTCGGGTGACAGGCGATCAGGTCCACGAAGTGGACTTCTCGCAACTCGACCTGTTCTCCATTACCGGCCCGATGGCCAGCGGCAAGTCCGCGCTCATCGACGCCATGGTCTGGTGCCTGTATGGTCGCACCGCCCGCTACGGCGCGGATTCCAAAGGCGTGATCTCAGCCGGTGAGCAGACCTGTGAAGTCGTGCTGGACTTCAGCCTGGGAGAGCGCTGGTTTCGGGCTGTACGCCGCACGGGCAAGATGACGGAGTCGGGTCTCAGCGAACGTGAAGGCGAAGAGTGGATACAGGATACCTCCGGGTCGGCGCTGCTCACCAAACGCATCGAAGACATCCTGGGTCTCGACTTCGACAGCTTCACCAAGACGGTCATTCTGCCCCAGGGCCGCTACGCCGAGTTCCTGACCAGCGAGCCGAGCAAACGCCGCGAGTTGCTGGCAAAAATCCTCGAACTCGGCGTGTACGGGCGTGTGCGTGAGCAGGCCAGAGACGTTGCCAGGCAGGCCGAAACCCGGGCCGCAACCCTGCGCGAAACCCTGGCCCAATACGCCGGGCTGAGCCAGGAGCGTATTGCCCTTCAGAAGGAAGAGCTGGAGACACTCGTACAAGGCATTGAACAGGTCTCCCAGCAGGAGACCCTGTTACAAAGTGTGGCCCAACAGGTCGATCAGGTCGCCAGCCTGCGCAGTCGGCTTGCCGAGCTTCAGAGCGAAGTCCAGGCGCGCAGCCAAGAGAAGGAACAGGCGCAGACAAAGGCTGAGGAAGCCAGCGCCCAGGTCGCTGAGCTGGCGCAAGAATTGGCGCAAATCCGCCAGGAACGGGAAGCGCTGGGCTATGACGCAGCACGACACGAGGTCGTCGAACGGGCCACCGAGCATCTGACCGCCTGGATGATCGCTCAAACGGAAGCCGAGCGGAAAAAGACCGAACGGACCGCTGTCCAGAAAGAAGTTGATACCCTGATACAACAGGTCGCAGCCTCTACGCGGCAAGTCGAACAGGCACGGACTCAACAGCAGTCTCACTCTGCCACGTTTGAGCAGCTTGTTGCCGAAGCCGGCGACGTGACCACGCTCACAGAAAAGCTCGGGGCGGCAAGGCGCTGGAAAGAGCTGCAACAGGAACACCGCCAACTGGCCTCTCGGATAGAGGCGCTGCGCCAGGACCACACCGCGACCCAACACCGTCTGGATGACCTGAAACGAAAAGACGCGAGTCATGAACAGACCGTCCGAGCATTACAAGACAAACTCGAAGGAGCAAAAGAAGACGAACGGCAGAAGCGCCAGTTGATCGCTGAAGCCGAACGCTTGGGCCGAGAATGGCAAGAGGCGGCTGAGGCGGAAGAGCGCGCCAGGGATGAGCTTGAGACTGCCCGTACTGAACTGACCAGGACCGAAGGCGCCGCCCAGCAGGCTCGGCAGACGCTCGCTCAAGCCGAAGAGCAGGAGCAGGTGGCCCGCACCGCGCTTGAAGACAGCCAACGCCAGCACGAAGCCGCGCATCTCCAGGCTACGCTTCAGCTTGGTGACCCCTGCCCCGTGTGTCAGACAACCGTCAGCCGGCTCCCCGCTGCTCAAGAAGTCGGGGACGACCTGAAGATGCTTCAGACTCAAATGGAGCGGGCCGCACGGGTCGCTCGACAAAAACGCACGGAAGCGCAAGAAGCAAACACCACGCTTGCCACACGCCGAGCGAGACGTGAGGCTGCGGAACAAGGGCTGAAAGAACGTGAACGCCTCAGGCAAAAAGCCCAGAACAGCTTTGGGTCACGTTTCCCCGACTCTGCGTCTCCCTCCGCAGTCATTCAGGCTATACAGATTCAGCAAGAAGAACTGAGTCTCGCGCTCAGAGACATGGAGGCTCAGTCCGTATCCGCCGAGCAAGAAAAAGCGAGACTGTCGGGCCAACGTGAAGAGACGCAACACGAAGCCGCAAGGCTGGGTGGAGAGTTACGCGGGACAGCCGAAAGGCTGGAGGCTGATACGCGCGAGTTGGAAGTGCTCGGACGTGAGATTGCCGCATTTCTCACTCCGAATGGCGATCCTGAGCAGAGCGTGGCACAACGCCGGACTGCGGTGATGCAGGCTGAGCAACAGCTGAAGGAGGCCGAGAAAGCCTTACGTCAGCTCGAATCGACGCTCAACTCGTTGAATACAAGCCAGGTCCAAAAAGATGGCGCTCTCAACTTGCTCGCCGCCGAGTACGAGGGTGCGCTGCTCCGAGCCGAGCGCGAAGCGCGGACCGTGCGTGCCCGCCTTGGTCTGGCGGAAGACGCGCCGCTGCCACACATTGAAGACGTAGAAGACGAACTCAAGGCGCTGTCAGACAAGCAAACCCGGCACGCCGACTTGTTGCGGCGTGAAGAAAACGCACGGGCAAGGCGAGAGCGGGCTGAAGGCCAGGCCAAGGAGTCACACGCCGACCTGCACGCCCGAACGCGCGTGTTGGACGAGGCACGCGGGAAGCAGCGACAGGCTCAGCACGGGCTCGAACACGAACGGGAAAAGCTTCGAGAAATGATCGTCCAACACCAGCTGACCGACGCTGGCGAAGACGGCCAGAACATCAGACTCCAACTGGAAACCGCGCGAGGCCAGAGGATGTCTCTTCGGGAACAGCGCGGGCGTCTGGAGGCCGAACAGGCCGAGGCTGAACGCCGCTGGCAGGAGAAAGAGCAGGAAGAAGACAAGCTGCGCGCTGCGGAAACCGAACAGCGCCTGGCCTCGGACCTGCGCAAGCTTTTGGGCGCGGAGTTTACCGACTTTCTTTCGCGCGGAGCCATCCACGCCCTGATGCACGACGCGTCCAGGCACCTGCAAGGGCTGACCCACGGGCGGTATACGTTCGACATTGCCTCTCGTGGTCGGGCGATCAATCTCCAGATTGTCGATCACGAAAACCAGCGCCTCGCCCGGCCGACCCATTCCCTGTCGGGTGGCGAAACGTTTTTAGCCTCGCTGGCTATCGCCCTCGCCCTGTCACAAGGCTTCCGGGCTGTTGCGACCGGGCGGGCGGCAAAGACCTCGACCGAATGTCTGATTCTGGACGAAGGCTTTGGCACGCTCGACCGAGAAGGCGTACAGATGGTGACCGAAACCCTGCAAGAGTTGCGCGGCGAAGAGGGCCGTATGGTCGGCATCATCACCCATGTCGAAGAGGTGGCGGCGGCCATGCCGATGCAGATCGAGGTGCGCAAGGGCAGCCGCTCAAGCGCGATTTCGGTCTCGTCCTAGGCCGACCGCCGCCGGCCAGATCGGTTCTCAGCCACGGCGTTTTGTGGCAGGATAGAGCCCACTATGCCAGACACCCGGCCCAAACCCCTGCCTGCGGTGGACGCGCTGTCCAAGCCGTTCTGGGACGCCGCCCAACAGCACCGGCTGGTCCTCCAGCGCTGCACGGCGTGCGGCTATTTCAACCATCCGCCACGATTGGCGTGTGACGCCTGCCAGTCACAACAGCTGGACTTTGAACCGGTCAGCGGCCGGGGCAGGATTTACAGCTTTACGGTCATGCACCAGCCGAACATCGTCGGTTTTGAAGACGAGATCCCCTACCTGAATATCCTGGTCGAGTTGGAAGAGCAGGCCAAGCTGTTCATGGTCTGCGACCTGCCGCTGGCCGACCGCGACACGGTCAAAATCGGCGGGCTGGTCGAGGTCTGGTTTGAAGACGTGAACGCGGAGATCAGCCTGCCGCGCTTTCGGCTGGCGTGACATGCCCACAGGACAGCAGACACGGAGACGCGTATGTGGACCGGACGAGGCAAAACCGCAATCGTCGGGGTCGGCTATTCCGAGCTGACCCGGCACTCGGAAAAACCGCTCGGCCTGCTGGCCCTCGACGGGTGTCGGGCGGCGCTGGATGACGCCGGGCTCAGGCCGGACCAGATTGATGGCCTGGCTACCTTCCCCGAGGCGCCGTTTCTGGGCGCCGGCCACAAGGACGGCGAGGATATTGTCAGCGTCGAGTACATTCTGAACCACCTGGCGCTGGCCCCGGATATTCGCTGGTACGCCCAGATTGAAACCGGCATGATTGCCAGTCCGATCATCGAAGCGGTACATGCTCTGCTGGCCGGGGCGTGCGACTATACCCTGGTGTGGCGGGCGATGCACAACCCGCGCGGCCGTTATGGGGCGTGGAAGAGCGACCGGGCGGCCGGCGATGCGCAGTTCATCGCCCCCTACGGCTGTACGGGCATTTTTCAGTGGCACGCCATGGCCTGGCAGCGCTACATGCATCTGTACGGAGCGAGCCGCGAGGACTTGGCGACCTTTGTGACCAACAGCCGTCGCAACGCCAACCGCAACCCGCACGCCTATTTCTCGACCACGCCGATGAGCCGCGAGGAGTACTTCGCGGCCCGCAAAATTGCCGAACCGTTGTGTCTGTTTGACTGCGATATCCCGGTCGAGGGCTGTGTCGCCCTGGTGCTGACCACGACCGAGCGGGCCAGAGATTTACCCAACCCGCCCGCCTACGTGGCCGGCTATGGTCAGAACACGAGCCGGCGGCGCAGCCTGTTTCACTACTCGCAGGACGACTACATGGAGTGTGGCGGCTCCCTGGCCACAAAGCTGTGGGCGTCGTCCGGCCTGGGTCCGCACGACATGAGCGCCGCCCAGCTGTACGACGGGTTCAGCCCATCGGCGATCTACTGGCTGGAAGCGGCCGGCTTCTGTCCCCAGGGCCAAGCCCACGCCTTTATCCAGGACGGTCGGATTGCGCTGGAGGGCGAGCTGCCGGTGAATACCTTCGGGGGCAGCCTGAGCGAGGGCCGTCTGCACGGCATGGGCCATATTGCCGAGGCGGTCTTACAGGTGACCGGGCGGGCCGACACACGCCAGGTGCCGGACGCCAGCGCGGCCTGCGCTATTGACGGCTCGCCCATGCTGCGCGGCAGCGGCCTGGTCGTCACCCGAGAGCCGTAGCGCCCGCCCTGACCCACCGCGGCTCAGGGCTTGGCAGACCGGCCCCGGTCCAGCTAAGCTGGGACAACATTCTGCACAGGAGGCTTTGCCCATGGAAAAACTTGAGATGTACCACAACCCCGGCTGAGGCCAGTCCCGAAAAGCGCTCGAAATTCTGCGAGAGCGCGGCGTCGAGGTCGACGTGACCGAATATCTGAAAAATCCCTTAAGCCGGGCCGATTTTGAACGGTTTCTGACGCTCCTGCCCAACCCGGCGGCGGAGTTGGTGCGCAAGGACAAACGCTTCAAGGCACTGGAACTCAACGAGGCCGACTACACGACCCCTGAGACGGTGGTCGCCGTCCTGCTCGAACACCCGGAACTGATGCAGCGACCGATTATTATTCGTGGCGAGCGGGCGGTTCTGGCCCGGCCCGGAGAGATGGTCGAAGAGCTGTTGGATTAGGGGTTCGTTTTCAGTGGTGAGTGGCTGGTTTTCTGACCACTAGCCACTGAAGACTTTCCATAAAACGGCGGTCGTCAGCGCCAGATTAAACCCAGCCATCCGTTCAATCACCGCCAAGTCCTGGGGCTGAACTCTCGCCTCCCTCTCCCACCAGTGTATGGGTGGTGGCTGAGGTCACGTTTACCCGGACCAGATCGCCCGGTTGGACACCGTTGGCCGGAAAGACCACCGTCTTGAACTGCCGGCTCTTTCCAGCCAGCCAGTCCTTCTGGCGTTTTGCCGGCCCCTCGACCAGAACCTCGACGCTGCGGCCCACCTGCCGCTGGTTCAGCGTACCGGAAATGCCTTCCTGCAAACGAATGATCTGCTGCAAGCGTCGGCCCTTTTCTTCTTCCGACAGCGTCTCTTCCCACTTATAGGCTTTGGTGCCCTGGCGGGCCGAATACTTGAACAGGAAGGCCGAGTCATACTCGACGGCCTGCATGAAGTCACAGGTGGCCCGGAAGTCGTCCTCATCCTCGCCCGGAAAGCCGACAATGATATCGGTCGAAAAGGCGATGTCGGGAACGGCCGCCCGCAAGCGCTCCATCAGAGCCGTATACGCTTCGATGGTATAGCCGCGTTCCATCCGGGCCAGCACCCGGTTCGAGGCCGACTGGAGCGGCAGGTGGAGGTAAGGGGCGACTTTCGGACAGTCGGCCATAGCCTCAATCGTCGAATCGGTCATGTCCGAGGGGTGGGGCGAGGTAAAACGGATACGCTCAATGCCGTCAATGGCTGCGGTCCGGCGCAGCAAGGCTCCGAAGTCGCACCCGTCGTGGTGGTAGGCGTTGACGGTCTGACCCAGATACACGACTTCCTTATAGCCCTGCTCGGCCACGTCTCGGACCTGGCTGAGCAGGGTCTGGACCGGCACGCTGCGCTCGCGCCCTCTGACGTAGGGCACGATGCAGAAGGTGCAGAATTTGTCGCAGCCGCGCATGACCGTCACCCAGGCCCGCACGCCCTCAGCCCGGACCGGCGACACGTCGGCGTAGGTCTCATCCCGGTCGAGCCGTACCGAGACCAGGGGATCGGCGGGGTCGTCCTGGTCCAACAAAGCCGGAAGATTCCGGTAGGCATCGGGGCCGAGCACCAGGTCGAGGAAGGGCGCTTTGTCCAGCAGCTGGTCGCGGTGGTGCTGGGCCATACAGCCGGTCAGCCCCAGACGCACCTCGGGACGGCGGGTTTTGTGATGCACCAGGCCGGCCAGGCGTTTGAGCACGCGCTCCTCGGCGTGTTCCCGAATCGCGCAGGTGTTGAGCAGGATCACATCGGCTTCGTCGGCCCGTCGGGTCGGCTCATAGCCGTGCGGTTTGAGCAGCCCGACGAGCAGTTCGGTGTCGGCGATATTCATCTGACAGCCGTAGGTTTCAATGTAGACCTTGCGCACGTCCATTGCGATTTTTGTAGCGAGTCCAGCCAGGCAGGGCAAGGGCTTCGTTGCGGCCCGGGGGGCGGGATGGTAGGTTGCGCCTAACCCACAGGAGAAGATGGCTCATGTCTCAGCCACAACGGATTGTCTCTTTGCTGCCGAGCAGTACCGAAATGGTGTGCGCCCTTGGCATGGGTGAACGTCTGGTCGGCGTGTCGCACGAGTGCGACTACCCGGCCGAGGTGGTCGGTCTGCCGATCCTGACCGAACCCAAGCTCGACCCGTCCGGGACGAGCCGGGCGATTGACGACCGCGTCCGCCAGCTGGTCCAGGACGGCCTGAGCGTCTATCGGCTGAAAACCGACCTCCTGCGCGATCTTAAACCCGACCTGATTGTCACCCAGGACCAGTGTGAGGTGTGCGCCGTATCGGTGTCCGAGGTGGAGCGGGCGGTGCAGTCTCTACTGGCCTCGGATGTCGGCCTGGTGTCGCTGAGCCCGCAGCGCCTGGGGGATATCTGGTACGATATGCAGGGCTTGGCCCAGGCTCTGGGTCAAGACGAGCAGGCCGAGGACCTCCTGCGTGGGCTCAAGAAACGGGTCTGGAAGGTCGAGCAGCGTACCCGCCATCTCGAACGCCCGCGGGTGGCGTGTCTGGAGTGGCTGGACCCGCTGATGGCCTCTGCGAACTGGGTGCCCGAGATGGTCGAGATTGCCGGCGGCACCTACGACCTGGCCGCAGCCGGGGATCACAGCCCGACGCTGAGCTGGGACCGCCTGCTTGAGGCGCAGCCGGAGGTGGTCGTCATCATGCCGTGCGGCTTTCCGATTGCCCAGTCGCAAGCCGAGCTGCCGACCCTGATCGCTCATCCCGACTGGCAACGGCTGCCCGCAGTGCAGGCCGGCCGGGTGTATATTGCCGACGGCAACGCCTATCTCAACCGGCCGGGCCCGCGCATTGTCGAGAGTATCGAGTTGCTGGCCGAGATGCTTCATCCCGAAGCATGTGCCGGGCTGGCGCCCGAGGGCTCGTATATCCCGGCTGCGTAGGGACGGGCCGCCATCTCACCAACCGAACGGATATTCCCCGGACATATGTAGGGGCGGGCGCCCGTGCCCGCCCGGCGGGGTGGCGTGATATGGGCGGATGGCGGTGAGGCAACCACAGGGGGTTGCATCGACTGGGCAACCACAGGGGGATTTAACGATCAGGGCAACCACAGAGGGTTGCCCCTACATGTCTTCGCCCGGGTTGATGAGCTGCATGTTGCCGTCCCGGAACTCCTGACCGCGTTCTTTGACCAGGCCGGGATAGGCATGGTAGAACTGCCCGCCGAGCCGTAGAAACGACTCCACCTCGGTCTCTTCCAGGTCCAGCGCCTCAATCGCCTCGGCCGCTTCGTGTTGGCTTGCGGCGGCCAGCAGCGCGTCATAGATGCGCCGACAATCGGCGATCTGAAAATCGTCCCGCTCGGGCAGCGCCTCACGATCCTGAAGACTGCGGGGGTGGTATTCCAGCAAATAGCGCAGGGCTTTGAGTTCATGCCGCTGCTGATCGAGTTTTTTAATCACGACGGCCACGGGGGTTCCTCCACAGGGTTGCGAGAGTGTCGGCTGAGACTATAGGATGAGGGCGCTCTTCGGGTCTGATTCCAGGCGTTCAACCAACAGGATACTGCTATGGCGGTTCACGAACATAAAAACAAGGCCCAGCGTACGGCCCGCTGCGCGGTCATCACCCTCAGCGATACCCGCGACGAAACCACCGACAAGAGCGGTCAACGCATCAAGGCGCTGTTGGCCGAGCACGAGCAGCCGGTGGTCTCCTACCAGATTCTGAAAGACGAGCCGGACCAGATCACGGCTGCGGTCCAAGCCCTGCTGGCCCGGTCCGACGTGGACGTGATCCTGACCAACGGCGGGACCGGCATTGCGCCGCGCGATACGACCTTTGAGGCGATTCAGGGCCTGCTGGAAAAGGAAATTCCCGGCTTTGGCGAGATGTTTCGCATGCTGAGTTATGAAGACATCGGCTCGGCCGCCATGCTGACCCGCGCCACCGCAGGCGTGGCCCAGGGCAAAGTCATCATCTCGCTACCGGGCTCGACCGGCGCAGTCGAATTGGGCATGACCAAGCTGGTCCTGCCCGAACTGGGCCATATGCTGTTCGTTTTGCAAGGTGGACGATGATCTCTCCTTGTCCAGATGGTCATCATCGTTCACCTTGTCGAGGGGAGCGCCATGCGTATTAGGCTGCGCTACTTTGCCTCGCTGCGCGAGCGGCTGGGTAAAACCGAGGAAACCCGCGAGATTCCGGACGGCGCCAGCGTGGGCCGGGTGTGGGAACTGCTGGCCGAGGAGCGGCCCGAGCTGGCCGAACTTGAGCGCTCGGTCGCCTTTGCCGTGGCCCAGGAATACGTTGACAGGGATTACCGCCTTCAAGATAATGACGAGCTTGCATTTATTCCGCCGGTGAGTGGGGGAGCCATGCCGGAAACCCGTATCCTAGCCAAGATCACCCAAGAGCCGATCAACATGCAGGAGCTGAGCGATTTTGTGGCCGACCCGGGCGCCGGAGCCATGGCCAGCTTTGTCGGCACCACCCGCGATACCAACGAGGGCCGCCAGGTCATTCGTCTGGAGTACGAGTGCTATCCGGGCATGGCCGAAAAAGAGATGACCAAAATCGGCCGGCAGGTCCTGGAGCGCTGGCCGGTCCTCAAAATCGCCATGATCCACCGCCTCGGCCGCGTCGATATCGGTCAGGCCAGCGTGGCCATTACGGTGTCCTCAAGCCACCGTCACGCGGCCTTCGAGGCCTGCCACTACGCCATCAATACCCTCAAGGAAAGCGTCCCGATCTGGAAAAAAGAACTCTACGAGGGCGGACAGGTGTGGATCGGCTCCCAAACCGGCAGCCACGGCAAGCTGCACCAGGTCGGAGAAGAGGGCAGCGGCTAGATCGTCCGCCTCACAGGTCGCACACGTTATGGCTATTCACACCCTCGGTATTGTCGGTGCCGGTCAGATGGGCAGCGGCATCGGACAGGTCGCCGCCCAATCCGGATTTTCGGTCCTGCTGTACGACATGACGACCGATCTGGTCGATCGCGCTTTGGCCAACATCCAGCGTAACCTGGTCCGTCTCACCGACCGCGGCACGCTGTCCACCGAGGAACAACATGCCATCCTGGAGCGTCTGCGCGGCACCAGCAACCTGGCCGACATGCGGGATGTCGATCTGGTCATCGAAGCCGCCCCGGAAGACTATGCGATCAAAAAAGACCTGTTTGAACAGCTGAGCCGGGTGACACGGCCCGAGACCATCCTGGCCAGCAACACCTCGTCCATCTCGCTGACCCAGCTCGGGGCGGTCACCAGCAAGCCCGAGAAGGTCATCGGCATGCACTTCATGAATCCGCCGGTGGTGATGCAGCTGGTGGAGATTGTGCGCGGCCTGGTGACGGCCGAGGAAACGCTCACAACCGTTGACAGCCTGGCCAAAAAGATGGGGAAGACAACCATCCTGGCCAAGGATTACGCCGGCTTCATCGTCAACCGCATTCTGCTGCCGATGATTAACGAAGCCATCTACGCCCTGTACGAAGGGGTTGGTGGGGTCGAGGACATTGACCAGGGCATGAAGCTGGGCACCAACCAGCCCATGGGCCCGCTTGCCTTGGCCGACCTGATCGGGCTGGACACCTGCCTGGCGGTCCTGGAGCGTCTCCATCACGGCTTGGGCGACGACAAATACCGTCCCTGCCCTCTGCTGCGGAACTACGTGGCCGCCGGCTATCTGGGCCGCAAAGCCGGCCAGGGCTTTTACGGCTACGGCAAAGCCTGAGACACGGTTAAGGAGGAACGTATGAGCGCCGAGCACGAAAAGAAAGTCACCGACTTTCTCAACTCCTGGCATGCCGCGGATATGGGCAGGAGCGTGGAGTATCTGGCGGACGATGTCGTGTACCATAACATGCCCTGGGAAGCGGTCAGCGGCCATGCCGGAGTGCGGCAGATCCTGGACCCGGTTGTCCACGGCGACAACAACGCCCTGGTCAAGATGGACATCACGCATACCGCCTCGTCCGGCAATATCGTCATGAACGAACGCCTGGAGACCTGGGCGCTTGACGAGGTGCGGCTCGAACTGCCGGTGGTCGGCCTGTTCGAGTTCGATGCGGCAGGAAAAATCTGCCGCTGGAACGACTACTTTGACGCCAAGACGAGCGAGGCGTTCATGGCTGCGGCCAGCAAACGCCAGTCCTGAGCAGCATCGAGGAGGAATGTATGAGCGCCGAGAACGAAAAGAAAGTCACCGACTTCTGCCTGTCTCTGGAAGACGGAGAGCTGGCCAAGAGCGTCCAATACCTGTCAGAGGATGTGGATTACCATAACATGCCCTGGAAACCGGTGAGCGGCCACGCCGGGGTGCGCAAGGTTCTGGACAGCTTTGTCGAGGGCGACAACAACCTGCTGCAGAAGATGGACATCAAACACACCTCCTCGTCCGGCAATACGGTCATGAACGAGCGGCTCGAAACCTGGGCGGTCGGCAATGTCACCGTCCAGCTGCCGGTGGTCGGCCTGTTTGAATTCAACGCCGAGGGCAAGATCTGCCGCTGGCACGACTATTTTAACGCCGAGACCATGGCCCCGCTGACCGAAGAGATGAAGCGCGTCCGGGGCTGAGGCCCGCTCAGGCCGTCCGATCAGGAAACAACACCAGTCCCCGGCGTGGCCAGGCTCGGCTCACCACCCGGCCCAGACCCGACTCGGTGATGTACAGCGTCGTGTAGTCCGGTCCGCCAAACGCGACGTTGGTGACGGCCTTGTCCTCACAGGCCAGGACATCGACCTGCCGGCCATCCGGGTCAAAGACGACAACACCGCCCCCCAGCACCCCACACACCAGCACATAACCGTCCTCATCCACACAAAAACCGTCGGGATGGTAGCCGCTGGGCAGGCTGCCAAAGGGGCGCCGTTGGCCCAACTCCCCAGGCCCGAGAATGGGAAAGGCACATAACCCGGCGGCAAAGGTCTCGGCCACCAGCAGCGTCCTACCGTCCGGGCTGAGGCCGATCCCGTTCGGATGCTGGAGGGGACCGGCCACCCGCCGAATGAAGCCGCC
>JAGWBB010000022.1:31792-32132 GCA_021296095.1 Desulfurellaceae bacterium
GGGCGCCGTCGGGTCCGCGGGCCGCACCGTTCGGTCCGCCGCCCGGTCGGGCGAACACCGACAGCCCGCCGTCAGGAGCGATGTGCCGGATCTGCCCGGCCCGAATCTCGGTGACGTACAGGCTGCCGTCGGCCGCCCACACCGGACCCTCGGGAAAGGCCAGGCCGGTGGCGATAACGGTCGGCATCGGTCGCTCTCGGTCGGCGCGGTCAGGCTGCCTGGCGCGCTTTGGCTCTCAGCAGCTTGGCCACAATCTGATCAACCACGCCGTCCACCAGCCCGCGCACCTCGTCCGGCAGCTTGGGCTGAATCGGATGGGGCACCAGGACGGGCTCGTACT